>JAAEPI010000848.1 GCA_024232835.1 Cytophagales bacterium | reverse complement strand
TGTCTTAATGTTATGCCATATGATATAACTGTGTACAAAAATCAGCTAATTGCATTTATGGAACCATTTGAGAAATTTCAATGTGTCCAAAGTGTGCATCGTGCCAGAGGTAACTCTGATTTTTATGATTCCACACTAGACGTACCACGATTGCCTACTGCTGAACCGGAACACGTGACCAGGGAAAAGGGTAAATGGGAAACTCCCGAAAAATTGTTTGAAATTTTAGGCATTGATGATATGGATATTTCTGGTTGTCATAAACAGCAACTTAGAGACCTAATTGCTGAAAATAGCCATTGTTTTTCTAGAGATGAATGGGATCTAGGAAAATCGTCATTTTATGAGGCCGAGATAAACGTTCATAAATTTCATACGCCGAAGTGGGTACCGAGCAGAGACGTGCCCTACGGCATGCGCAAGCACATGAATGACGTAATAGATAAGCTAGAAAGCTCAGGTCAGATTACTAGTTGCAAGTATTCCCTGTGGAATTCAGCGTGTTTTCTTGTCGGAAAATCGACTGGATCATATCGCTTTGTCCAAGATTGCAGAGCTTTGAATAAGGAAACCATTCAGGATCACTATGAATTAAATAATGTAAATACCATATTAGATGGAATGACCGAGGCAAATTATCTATCATCATTTGATTTTACGAAGAGTTTCGTACAAATAGGCTTGAAGACGTCAAGCCAACCATTAACTGCGTTTAGCTATGCCGGAAATAGATATCAGTGGACTAGATTGGTAATGGGAGCCAAAAATTCATCTAGTCAGTTTAGTAGGTGCATGGCACTGCTATTCTCTAAAATACCTTTTAACTCTCTGGTATTTTTTATTGATGATCTTTTAATGGGATCCAAGACGGCAGATGAGCATCTAAAACGTCTAAAATGGATATTTAGTCGGTTGTCTTGGGGAAACCTCAAGCTAAATCCGAAGAAAACAAATTTATTTAAAAGGGAGGTAACCTTTCTAGGCCAAAAGTTATCACGAGAGGGATTAAGAATTGATGACGAAAAGATTAAAGCTGTGGAGACACTACAGCCTCCGACTAATGTTAAACAATTGCAATCTTTTCTGGGCGTGGTCAATTACCAACGATCATATATCAAAGGGTTTTCGATTATAGCCTCCCCGCTCTATAAATTGTTAAAGAAGGGGGAAGTTTTTAAATTTACTAGCGAATGTATGGCAAGTTTTGAAGCATTAAAAAAGGCAATCGCTAGCAGTCCTGTTTTAGCATTGCCCGACGTATCAGACCCATTGCAGAGTTTTGAAGTGACTGTTGATAGCTCAAAAAGGGGTCATGGTGCCACACTTACCCAGCTAGTACACGGGAAACGCCGTGTCATTAGCTATTGGAGTAAAGCTGTCCCGAAACATCAACAAAAATTCGGCCCAACTAAATTAGAATTTTTGGCATTATACGAGGCACTTAAAGCGTGGCGAATTTATTTGCAAGGAACAAAATTTACTGTACTTACAGATTGTAAAGCTCTCACTAACCTTGACACAATTTTTAGTAGGGGAAACGCCTACATGCAAAGACGCTTAGCAGATTTGGCTTCGTTCAATTTTGTAATAAAACACGTGTCAGGAAAATCAGCTTCCATGTCCATGCCTGATTTTTTGTCCAGATACCCGTATGAAGTGTCCAGCAGGTCTGCTGGAACCCAGACGGAGTGCACAAATGATCCGAAATTTGCCAAAATTTTACGTGTATTAGATAATGACAAGACCATACCTGTCACGTTAGAGGATATCAGGAATGAATACCCTAAAGATAAGATCTTATCTGAGGTAATTGGGTGGCTAAAAGATGACAATAAGCCTGCTAATCTCAGTTATCACTCAAATCCAGCAGAGCTTTGCCACTACTATAGAAAATACGATTTTTTAGAGTTAAAAAATGGTATTTTGTATAGAAAATATATAGACCCTAATGACGACACTAGAAATAGTGACGTCATTGTTGTGCCGTATACATTAACAGAGAGAGTTCTCTACATGTACCACGACACAGTATTAAATTGTCACAGTGGCGTGGAAGCGTCACTAGAAAAGTGTAGGAGAAAATTCTACTTTTATAAAATGGCATTTAATTTCAAATTATATGTTGCGGCATGTATCACGTGCCAAAGAAATAAACGGCCCCAGGCCTACCTTCGAGCCCCATTAAAATCGATCCACTATTCTCATTTTGGGCAAGCTATTGAAATTGATCACTTAGAGCCAATGAAAAAAGCTACGCCAAGAGGGAATGTTGCTCTATTAACTATAGTTGACTTATACTCCTCATTCCTAGTTGTGGTACCAGTCCGTAGTTTAGATACTAAACATACGATTAGAGCAATTATCCATAATTGGGTGCTAATTCATGGCGTGCCTGAGGTAGTTCAACATGACAGAGGGAGTTCCTTCACGTCTGAACTATTTCAAGCAGTTATGAAGATGTTTGGGATTAAAGATAAGAGATCCACTCCTTATCATTCCCAAACACAGGGTGCCGTTGAATCTCAAAATTTTAGAATAAATCAGGCAATGAGAGTTTCATTGCAGGATCATCAGTGGAAAGACTATGATCTCTGGATTGGGTACATTGTTTTCTGCTTGAACAGCCTAGTTTCAAAGAGAACGGGCTATAGTGCAAATTTTCTAGCTTTTGGTCGAGAGCTATATACACCCAGAGATTTTTACCTGAAATCCGATCCTAGACTCGAAGATTTTCGATCAAATATTGACGATAGGGATCATAAAAAGGTAGAAGCTTATGAGTTGTACAAGCAGGTGACGGACGTTACCCGTAGAGTGCACGATAACTTTAAAAGAAGAGCTCAGTATTCTAAAAAGCAGTATGACAAGCGTGTGAGAGGTCCGTTTCCAAAACAGGGCGATTTTGTTTTCTTATTGGTCGATGCACCAGTGCACAAGTATGCAGACCGTTGGGTCGGGCCTTATAAAATTGAACAAAAAATAAGCGACTGGAATTACGTCATTATAAAGGATGGTGTTAAGAAGGTTGTATCGATTTCAAAATTGAAATTATACAAGCCTAACCACTACACACCTGTTATGGACGCTTTGCAGGACTGCAACGCCCAAAACAGTGCTGTACAACCTGCTGCCAACATTCCGGAACCCCAGAAAGTTGTGCAACCATCTAGTGATGATTCTTCAGATGAGGATTGGGTTATCTCTATGCCCCAACCCAGAAGATCGAAAAGGAATGTTACTAAGGAACCAAAACGATCTACAACGATTGAAGAGGGGGTGATAGACGTTTCTGAGGATTCAGAACACGAAGTTTCGGACACAGGAACACAACAACCAAATCTACAGGTTGATGATCTGATTCCTACTACCGGAGACCAAGACCAAGACGTGGATGCAGAAGCAGAGCAGCAAAATCTATCCGGAATGAGTGATGACTTCAGAGATGCTCTGGAAGCTCAGGAGGATGCTAATAGATCTCGTGAGGAGGAAAATGCTACAAATTCGAGACCGAATTTTGATAGTGTTAATGATCCAAATCTTACGTTGACAAATATTGAGCAGCACCAAACAGACGTAGGGTTGTCCAATCCTTTGTCTACAAGTGGACTCAGCAGATCTGCTACTGCACCAAATTTAAATAGAGCAGGACCTTCTGGGACAAATTTGGGTACAGAGAGACCTTCGACCCGCTACAATTTGCGTA
>JAAEPI010000847.1 GCA_024232835.1 Cytophagales bacterium | reverse complement strand
GCAGTATATACTGAATTTAGGTAAGAGGTGGAATGATGATCTTCCATGCTCTCCGGTTATGGTGTTTGATAGGGAAGGGTCGGCTAACAGTAATTATTCAAAGCTTGTTTTAGCTGGCATCCCATTTGTCGCCTGGCAGAAAAACATTAATACTGAGCAGCTGTCAGGTATAGAAGATAGCAAATTCGATGAACCGTTTGAATTCAATGGCAAGTCATACAAAGTTTTTGAAGATGAAAAAGTAATAACTTGCGATACGGTTGAAGATACTGAAATTGGACAACATTGTTTTAAATTAAGGCATATTTTCATATGGAACCAAAGCAGCAAACGCAAGACGTGTGCATTGGCGTGGAGCGGTGATACGAATCTGAGCACAATTGATTGTGCGAGGGCAATTTTGCATCGCTGGGGTGCTTCAGAAAACACGTTCAAACATACAAAGGAACGTCATCCGCTGCACTATCACCCGGGCTTCAAGCTGGTAGAAAGCGACAGACAGGAAATCAAAAATCCAGCTGTCAAGCAGAAACAAGATCAGATAAAAACAATTAAAAAGGATTTGAAAAAACTATACAAAAAGCTTTCCAAAGCCAAAGAGGTATTAAACAAGGATGGTAGTCCTCGTGAAAATAGTGTCAGAGAACGAATCAAGAAAGATATTGACAATTATGAGGCTGAGTTAGACAAACTAAATGGAGAAAAGAAAGCGCTTCCGGAAAAAGTAGATCCTACTACTCTCGAAGATTATAAATCTATAAAAAAGATTGACAATGAAGGCAAGAATCTATTCGACTTTGTGACAGTTTCGGTCTGGAATGCCAGAAAGATGATGGTAAGTTGGCTGAGATCTTTTTATAGCCAAGACAATGAAGTTGTAGATTTGTTTTATGCCATAGCTGACTGTCATGGCTGGATAAAAAGTACAAAAACAGAAGTGATTGTCCGGTTGGAGCCACTTCAACAACACAGTCGGCGTATGGCTCAAGAAGAGCTATGCCGCAAGTTGACAAACATGGGGGCACAAATGCCAAATGGGAAATGGATGAAGAT
>JAAEPI010000846.1 GCA_024232835.1 Cytophagales bacterium | reverse complement strand
GTGTAGACATATACTCTATATTAGAAGGTTCTTTTGGAGGTCTCAGGAAAAACAAGAAAGGGCTGCTGGTGTGGAACATATTCAAGCAGATATTTTGTTGGTTCTACGATGGAACGAGTCGGCACTTGAACTCATTTGATCAATTAAAAAAAGATGAGGGTTATGCATCCGCAATAGAGAATGGTGAGGACGAGATGGCGTCGTCGCATCAGATAAAACGGTTTTATAAATCATTTTCATGGGTATGTGGAGGGTCGTTTCGTAAGATATTACGAAAGATGTTTATTTGGAGGCTCAAGCTTGAAAAGCCTGATGTCATAGACTTAACATTAGATACAATGGTGATGGACAATGATGAGGCACAGAAGCGTTATGGAGTACAGCCTACCTATAAGAAAAAAAAAGGGGTTTCAACCATTACAAGCTATTTGGAAAGGGAAGATAGTAGATGCGATTTTCCGAGGTGGCAAGAAGCACAGCAACTATGGGAATTCTGTAGTGAATATGATGGGGGACCTTGTACGAGCAATCCGCAAGGAATATAATGAGACCGTTACAATAATAATCAGGTTGGATAGTGGATTTTTTGATGAGAAGATCTTGCGAGAATGTGACAGGCTTGGAATAGGATTTATCTGCACGGGAAAGATGTATAAGGGAGTGAAGGAGTATGTTGGTGTGCAGCCTGAGAGCCAATGGAAGACCTATAGTAATAGGAATCAAGAGTGGAAGTATTTGGAGTTT
>JAAEPI010000845.1 GCA_024232835.1 Cytophagales bacterium | reverse complement strand
TGACGAGGCAAAATTCCAATATTCATGGCAATGGGCGTATCAAGAGCGATTTACAAATGCTGGGTTGCTGGCCATTCTTGGGTGTGGATTTGATCCAGGAGTCACAAGCATATTTACGGCTTATGCAGCCAAGCATCATTTCGATGAGATGCACTTCCTAGATATTGTGGACTGCAACGGCGGTGATCACGGGAAAGCCTTTGCTACAAATTTTAACCCTGAAATCAATATTCGAGAGATTACCCAAAATGGAAAATACTGGAAAGATGGAGAGTGGATTGAAACTCAGCCATTCGAATTCCGAAAGGAGCTGACTTATCCAAATATTGGCGAACGCTCATCCTACTTACTCTACCATGAAGAATTGGAGTCTTTGGTAAAAAATTTTCCAACAATAAAACGGGCTAGGTTTTGGATGACTTTCGGAGATGAATATTTAACCCATCTACGCGTCATTCAAAACATTGGAATGGCATCTATTGAACCAGTGAAGTATCAAGGCCAAGAAATTGTTCCGCTTCAATTTCTAAAGGAGGTGCTTCCAGATCCGGGCAAACTTGGAGAGAAATACGAAGGAGAAACCTCCATTGGTTGTCGGGTTAAAGGGATAAAGGATGGAGAAGAAAAGACCTATTATATTTATAATAATTGTCCACATCAGCAGGCTTTCCAAGAGACTAGAGCGCAAGGCGTTTCTTATACAACAGGAGTTCCGGCAATGACAGGAGCTTATATGTTTCTGACAGGAAAGTGGGGAGGTGTTGGTGTCAAAAATGTTGAAGAATTTGATCCTGATCCTTTCTTATCGAAATTGACTGATTCAGGGCTTCCTTGGCATGAAATAGTAGATGGTGACCTTGAAATGAACGACTATGATTGATATAAATGAAATACCTGAATTTTATCAGGGCTATGTGCTGAAGCTGGAGCACGACGAGCTTATTGAGAACCTTGTGTCAACAAGGGACGATTTTATGAATTTGGCCAGAACAATTTCTGAGTCAAAAGGTGAATTTGCCTATGGTACCGACAAGTGGTCAATCAAGGAAGTGATTCAGCATATGATTGATACTGAGCGAGTTTTTGCTTATCGAGCCATGCGGTTTGCTCGAATGGATAGTACGGATCTTTCTGGTTTTGAGCAAAACAATTATGTACCAGCAAGTAAGGCAAATGCTAGATCCGTCAGTGAGCTCGTTGAGGAATTCGAAACACTTCGGGCTTCTACTATTAATTTATTTCAGAGCTTTGATGATTCGATGTTAAAGGCTGAGGGGACGGCAAACGGATATCCTTTTTCTAGTGAAGCAGTTGGGTACATAACCGCGGGACATAGCCTGCACCATACCGATATTCTAAAAGAACGCTATTTAAATGCCGATTGATCATTCATTAATTCCTTCTCCATGTTTTGTTCTTGATGAGAATAAATTGATCCAAAACTTAACGCTTGCTGAAAAAATTCAGAAAGAAGCAGGAGTGGAAATTATACTCGCTCTTAAAGGATTCTCAATGTGGAAGGCTTTCCCCATTGTCAGGAATTATATCAAAAGTGCGGCTTCAAGCTCCCTGAATGAAGCTAGACTGTGCGTTGAGGAAATGAAGTCAAAGTCGCATACCTATAATGTGGCTTTCAGAGAAGAGGAATTTGAAGAAATTCTTGAACTATCAAGTCACATCGTTTTTAATTCGATTGCTCAGTTTAATAAATATTGCAATCAGGCATCAGGCAAAGTAAGCAGTGGTTTACGTGTGAATCCTGAATGGTCTGATGTTAAGAATTTCGCTTTTAATCCAGCTAATCCTGAATCCAGGCTCGGCATAACCTCTGGCAACATGCCCAATAGATTACCGGAAGGCGTAGAGGGATTGCATTTCCATGTGCTGTGTGAATCCAATTCTTTTTCACTTGAAAAAGTGCTTGAACATTTTGAGAAAAAATTTGGGAAATATCTGGACAATCTGAAATGGGTGAATATGGGTGGGGGACATTTACTTTCTCATCCGGATTATGATGTTGACCATTTGATTTCCATTCTCAAAGAATTCAAAAGAAGACATGATCTAAATGTCATTCTAGAGCCAGGTGCCGGACTCGCATGGGAGGCAGGAGATTTGGTAACTACTGTTTTGGATATCGTTGAAAATGGAGGTGTGAAGACAGCTATCATTGATGCATCTTTTGTGGCTCACATGCCAGATACTTTAAACATGCCCTATCGCCCTAAAGTACAAGGGGCTAGCAAAGAGAACATCGGGAGTGGTTTTCCTTATCGCATAGGAGGCGTCAGCTGCCTTGCCGGGGACTTTATGGAGGCTTATTTTTTTGAACAGGAGCTTCATGTTGGTGATAGAGTAGTCCTGCATGATATGATGCACTACACAATGGTTCAATCCACTACCTTCAACGGAGTTAAGCACCCAGTCATCGGAATCTGGCGAAAAGAAGCGTTTGAGTTAATTCGGGAATTTGAATATTCGGATTTTAGAGGAAGGCTCTCCTGACACCCAAAATTATCCGTTACATTCCTTTTAACTGTTAGCTATCAATATTTGTCCTTCCGAAAGGTTGGCTGAATTACTTTTCCTACAATAAAAAAAAGAGCCAAAAGGCTCTTTAATCAATAACTTATGTGGATTGGGGTTAGCAGAATTCTTTATAGACCTCCTGAAGGTGATCACCGATCATTTGTGCAGATCGTCCTTCTATGTGATGTCTCTCCACCATGTGCGCTAATTCACCATTTTTAAAAAGAGCTATGGCAGGCGAGGAGGGAGGGTATGGAAGTGTGTACTCACGAACTTTTGCAACAGCCTCTCCATCAAATCCTGCAAATACAGTTGCAAGGTTATCAGGGGTCTTCTCACCGACTTTGAGGGAATGCAAAACACCGGGTCGGCAGGTACCTGCGGCACAACCACAAACGGAGTTAATAACCATGAGGGTAGTGCCTTTATGATCTTTTAAATGGTTGTCAACTTCCTCTGCCGAGACAAATTCATCGAATCCGGCATTCATCAATTCGGCCTTCATTGGAGCTACTAGTTCTGGGGGATACATATTTTTAGATTTTTGATTTATTTGATTTTAGATTTATTTGAATTCTATCTTACTAATTATAATATTTTTTTTGGTTAGCTCCAATCGAAAGATTCGTCAATCGAAACATTCATCAATTCTTTTCCATTTACATAAAGCCAAGTTCTAATCGGGCCTCTTCGGACATCATTTCAGTACCATAAGGTGGGTCAAAAGTTAATTCCACTTGCACATCGTTGATGCCTTCAATTGCCTTTATATTCCTTTCTACATCCGAAGGAATTTCTTCAGCTGCAGGACATGATGGAGAAGTTAAAGTCATCACCACATGCACATTGTTTACAGGGAACACATTAATCTCATAAATTAAGCCTAGCTCATACACATCCACGGGAATTTCGGGATCGTATACCTGCTTAATTGCCCTCACGACATCTTCTTTCAGGGCTAAAGTATCCGGTTGATATTTCGTTTCTTCAGGCATTTGATTTTTCTGTTGATAGCGCGACAGCATAATAATTTATCTGCTTGATCATGGACGCAAATCCATTTGATCGCTGTGTTCCTATAAATCTGTTCATTCCTATTTTTTCTGGAAAATGAATTTCAGCACTCAAAACATCTTCTGGTCGCTGATGGTTCAATACCTTCACAAGCATGCTCACCAGACCTTTCGTGATTGCTGTATTAGAATCAGCTTTGAATTGAATTTTCCCATTTTCCAAGCTTGCGATAAGCCAGACCTTAGATTGACATCCCTTCACAATATTTTCGTCAGATCTCTCTTCATCAGTTATGCCTGGCAGCTCTTCACCCAGTTCCATAATATACTGCAGGGCCATTTCCATATCTCCATCTAGCAATTGGAATTGCGCTATTAGTTGCTTCTGCTGTTCGTCAATGGTCATTTTCCAAATTTCTTAATGATTTGACTTAATGAATCAACAAAGGAGTCGATTTCTTCCGGAGAGTTGTAGACCGCAAAGGACGCCCTTATCGTTCCTTCTAGCCCCATCCTATCCATCAATGGTTGGGTACAATGGTGACCAGTCCTAACAGCAATACCTCGTGCATCTAACCACATGCCTAGATCGTAAGAATGAATACCATTAATATTGAAAGAAATAACACTTGCTTTGTTTTTGGCAACACCTACTGGCTCGAACCCTTCGATCTGGTTCAGCCCTTCCATGGCTTTTTCTAGCAATTCTTTTTCATGAGTTTGAATGGTATCATGGCCAATTCTTTCAACGAAATCAATGGCAGCTCCAAAAGCGATTACATCTGCGATGTTAGGTGTGCCCGCCTCAAATTTGTAGGGAATGTCGTTGTATGTAGTGCCAGAAAAATGAACTTCCTTAATCATTTCTCCTCCGCCTTGATATGGATCCATGTATTCCAGGAGCTCTCTTTTGCCATACAAAATACCTACTCCCGTTGGGCCGTACATTTTGTGCGAAGACAAGGCGAGAAAATCTGCCTCTAGTTCTTGAACATCGATTTTCAAATGCGGAGCTGCTTGCGCTGCATCAATCAAGATTTTGGCTCCAGCGTGATGTGCCTTCTCAATAATTTCCTGAACAGAGTTGATCGTACCGAGACTGTTAGAAATGTAATTCAGCGCAACAATCTTTGTTTTTTCACTAAGGAGATTTTCATATTCCTCAAGGATAAGCTCACCAAAATTAGAAACAGGAATCACTTTAATAATTGCACCTTTTTCCTCCGCGACCATCTGCCAGGGAACGATGTTGGAGTGGTGCTCCATTTCCGAAAGGATAATTTCATCGCCCTCTTCCAACACTTTTCTACCATAGGCTTGTGCTACCAAATTGATGCTTTCGGTAGTTCCTCGCGTAAAAATTATTTCTTCTGGTTCATCCGCATTTACGAATGTCTGTGCCATTTTTCTGACCTGCTCATAACCAGATGTCGCACGCTCAGCCAACGTATGGAGTCCTCGGTGAATATTAGAATGGTCTTTTGAATAGTAATCAACCAGCGCCTGAATGACAGACTTGGGTTTTTGGGAGGAGGCGGCATTGTCAAAGTAGACCAGCGGATACCCATTGACCTCCTGATTCAGAATTGGGAATTCTTTGCGGATAGTCGATACATCTAATGCGGCCACTTGAGTCATACGCCAAGACGGTTATGAATGTGTGCACTTACCTCATCTTTGATGATGTCCAAATTCACATGATCGAGTGATTCTTGTGCGAACGCGCCCAATAACATGGCCTTTGCCATGTCTGGTTTAATGCCTCTGGATTCTAAGTAAAAAAGTGCCTCGCTATCCAATTGTCCAATCGTACAACCATGCGAACATTTTACATCATCTGCCCAAATTTCAAGTTGTGGCTTGGTGTGAATAGTGGCTGTGTCTGAGAGGGAGACATTGTTGTTTGATTGGAAAGCATTCGTTTTTTGAGCTGCTTGTCGGACAAATATTTTCCCATTGAAAACCGCAGCAGCATGTTCGTCCACAATCCCTTTGTATAATTCGTTGCTGTCACAATTTGGAAATCGGTGATCAACTACTGTATGATTGTCGACATGAGAATGGCCATCCAGAAAATATAAGCCATACATATTAGCCTCACAATGCTGTCCGTCAAGAGAAATATCTGTGTTATTTCTAATTAAGCTACCAGAAAGCGAAAATGTATTGGCAAAAAAGTGGCTGCTCTCATGCTGTTTTACGAATAGATTATCCAGTGTGTAATCTCGCTTTTCCAGTCCTTGAATCTTGGTGAATTGAACATTCGCATTTCTGCCGACTTCAATGCCCGTCATATGACTAGCGAAATGTAGATGAGTCCCACTCGAGAAGCTCTTTTCATACAAGCAAATTTGGGCATTTTCTTCAGCCTGCACATGAATGTAGGGAAAGCTCAATGTCGTGGATTCCGAAGCATCACGGAAGTGATAAATGAAGACAGGGAGAGAATCTACGGATTTACCAACCTTTATTGAAATCCCGTTGGACAGAAACGCATGATTTATTGCCACTGATGCCCGATCATCGCCAAATTGATTAACAATTGTGGCAAGATTTTCGGAATTCAATTTATCGAATGCACTAAGGCTTAATTTTCCTTCACCAATTGAAGACCAGCTTTCAATATAATTTCCATTGACAAAAACCAGATGGTGACCATCTTCACTATAGAATTTTGAATGGGCATAATCCTTGTCAATTGAATAAGTAAATCCACCATCTGAGAAATCGACATTTCTTTTGAAAATCGCATCAAGAGCAGTGAATTTATACTCCTCATCTCTTCGAGTAGGCCAACCAGTCTTTTCAAAGCTTGCCCATCCGGCATTTCGAATTTTTTCGAATTTCCCGTCCTGGGATTCAAAAAGAGGTCGTAAAGCCTCTGCGCTATGATTTAAGGTTACCATCAAGCAACTACTTCTTCTTTGATCCAATCGTATCCCTCGGCTTCCAGTTTAAGAGCAAGCGATTTGCCACCGGATTTTACAATTCGACCATTATAAAGGACATGAACAAAATCGGGAACAATGTAATCTAGCAAACGCTGATAATGCGTTACGACGATTGTCGCATTGTCAGCTGATTTCAACTTATTGACTCCATTCGCTACAATCTTTAACGCATCAATATCTAGTCCAGAATCTGTTTCATCAAGAATGGCCAACTTGGGTTCGAGCATGGCCATTTGAAAAACCTCGTTTCGTTTTTTTTCACCGCCAGAAAATCCTTCATTAAGGGAGCGGCTCAATAGGCTCTGATCGATTTCTACCCAGCTCATTCGCTCCTTCATGATCTTCAAGAAGTCCACGGCATTTAGTGGCTGTAACCCTTTACTCTCTCGGATTTGATTGAGGGCAGTTTTTAGAAAATTTGTGGTACTCACCCCGGGAATTTCAATTGGATATTGAAAGGCAAGAAAAATACCTTTACGAGCTCGTTCATCAGCGGCAAATTCCAGAAGATTTTCTCCGTCAAAGGTGACACTTCCACCTGTCACCTCATATTCCACTCTTCCTGCTAGAACGGAGGCTAGCGTACTTTTTCCCGAGCCATTTGGACCCATGATCGCATGCACTTCACCAGCATTTATTTCAAGGTTGAGCCCTCTGAGGATTTCTTTGTCTTCGATGGAGGCGTGTAAGTTTTCTATTTTAATCATTTTAATCAAGTAATCTGTGATCAGTAAAAAGTTGTCAGTTTAGCGATTTAATTAATCCAGTAATTATTTTAGATATTTCTGAGCTCTTATTTCTCAGATCGTTTGCGATTTCTTTTGACAAGTAGTCTAGTCTTTCAGCTAAATAAAGCATGGATTTGCATTCACTACAAGAACCGGATGGTATGAATAAAAATCTCCTGAATTCCGCATTACTACTTCTATCAAAGCCCTCAGCGATATTGTTAGAAATTGAAACAGCAGCTCTGCAAATCTGATCTCGAAAACCAAAATCCCTAGATTCGCCAAACTTGCCATAAATTTCAATTGCGAAATCATGCCCTTTCTGCCAAGCAATGATGTCCTCAAACTTCTGAATCTTCATTCTACTGATTACTATTTAACGGATCACTGTTTACTAATTAACCAACACTCCCCTCAAGCGTCATGGCTAGCAATTTCTGCGCTTCTACTGCAAATTCCATTGGTAACTTATTCATCACTTCTTTGGCAAATCCATTTACAATTAAAGCCACTGCACTTTCCTCATCGATTCCTCTTTGCTGGCAATAGAAAATTTGATCCTCGCCAATCTTTGATGTGGTCGCTTCATGCTCTATATGTGCGGATTTATTTTCAACATCTATATATGGAAATGTATGTGCACCGCACTGATCCCCCATAAGTAGTGAATCACACTGTGAAAAATTTCTCGCATTCTCCGCTCTTTTCATTACCTGAACTTGCCCACGATAACTGTTCTGAGATTTCCCTGCAGATATACCCTTTGAAACGATCCTTGATCGAGTGTTTTTGCCAATATGGATCATTTTGGTACCGGTATCCGCTTGCTGATAATTGTTGGTAACAGCCACAGAATAAAATTCACCCATGGAATTATCTCCTTTCAAAATACATGATGGATATTTCCATGTTACAGCCGATCCAGTTTCTACCTGTGTCCATGAAATTTTGGAATGATCACCAGCGCAAATACCACGCTTGGTCACGAAATTGTAAATACCACCTTTGCCATCTTTGTCCCCAGGATACCAATTCTGGACAGTCGAGTATTTTACTTCAGCACCTTTAGCAGCATATATTTCGACCACAGCTGCGTGTAGTTGATTTTCATCTCGCATTGGTGCTGTACATCCTTCGAGGTAACTCACAAAAGACTCATCTTCTGCCACAATCAACGTCCGTTCGAACTGACCTGTGTTTGCGGCATTGATTCTAAAATAGGTTGAGAGTTCCATTGGACATCTTACGCCCTCGGGGATGTAGCAAAAGGAACCATCTGAAAATACAGCCGAATTAAGTGCCGAGAAATAATTGTCCTTCGCTGGAACAACAGAACCCAAATATTTTTTGATCAAGTCTGGATGGTTCTCAACAGCCTCACTAAACGAGCAGAAGATTATCCCAAGCTCTCCAAGTGTTTCCTTGAATGTTGTCGCAACTGAGACGGAATCAATTACAGCATCAACCGCTACCGTAGTAACCCCTGTCAATCGTTCCTGTTCGGTCAGAGATATCCCTAGCCGCTCAAATGTTTTCAATAATTCCGGATCAACTTCATTCAGGCTTTTAGGCTTGTTTTCCTGCTTAGGAGCAGAATAGTAAATAATGTCTTGATAGTCAATAGGAAGATAGCCAAGGTTTGCCCAATTCGGTTCCTTCATCCCTTTCCAGACTTTAAATGCCTTCAGTCTCCATTCAAGTAGCCAGGCAGGTTCATTCTTTTTTGCAGAGATAAATTGAATAGTACCCTCATTTAAACCCTTCGGTGCTTCATCAGCTTCAAAATCGACAGACCACCCGTGCTCATATTCCTTGCTAGTGAATTCCTCCAATATCTGCTCGTCTGCCATTCAATTTTGAATTTGAATGACAAAGATACTGCTTATTCATAATAATTCTAAATAAGAAAATCGATATTTACAACTTCTCAAAATCCAGATGCTTATTCAAGCTTCTGTCCAACGAAATAAATGTTTCGGTACTGTCGATACCATTCTATCTGTTGAATTTTGTCATGCAGTATGTCTTGAAGATGCCCAGTGTCTCGGCAATAGATTTTTGCGAAAATATTGTAATTACCAGTAGTTAATCGGATTGTTACAACTTCACCTACCTTTTTCAATTCTTCTACCACCTCATTATAAAGTGAACTTTTCTGCAAGTGAATCCCAAGAAAGCATGTAATATCAAATCCTAATTTGGTATAATCTAACCGAAGTGATGAGCCAGTGACGATACCCATATCTTCCAATTTCTTCATTCGAACGTGCATAGTACCTGGTGATACAAATACTTGCTTGGCTACTTCTGTGTACGGTTTTTTAGCATCATTTTTAAGGATGTTTAAGATTTTGATATCCACATTATCAATTTTATAATTTTTAACCATAATCGAGGAGATATTTGATGAATAGTCAATAGACACTTTCAAATACTGATATAAATGTATTTATAATCAAGTATCAATAGCGTCCTAGAATCCTTTGCAAAAGGGATTTAAAAGAGTTCTAAATCATAGCATATAGCTTATTGTATAAGGATCTTTAAATAGACAATGCGAGGGTATGAGTCAGTCATCTTTTTGGGATATGGAATTGAGGATCAACCGATCAAAAAAGGACACGAAGTGAAATTCAGTTAGCTAAGGTCAATAAGATTGTGGATTGGTAAAAGGAGGAAAAGCTCTTGTCTGTTACAGACAGGACAGGGCAGCAGGGTGGGCGAAAGCCAATACCGATATTGGTAAAAGCAAAGATGTTGTTTGTTCAATACCTGTACAATTTTTCTGATCCTGAATTAGAAGACCCGATTTATGATCGGTTGTCTTTTCAGCGTTTTGTGGGCGTAGATTTTCCCAACAAATTCCTGACTTCACCACCCTGTGGCGTTTCAAGGAACGAATA
>JAAEPI010000844.1 GCA_024232835.1 Cytophagales bacterium | reverse complement strand
GAATTGGTTATTTTTTCGTAATTATTTATTCATCTCGATCTCCTCGGCGTCATTCATGGATCCTATCCCTCCCCATAACGATCTCGCACCCGGGTCTCCGGCTCCGTCGTCTTTCGGATTGGATCCGGAAGAGACTAATTTGGCAGAAATTGTACCATTCGATTGGGATGCCGATCAGTTGAATATGAGGCAAGCCGTGCAGGATAGCGATCTGCTGATTCGGTAATATTCTCATTGGGCAATGTTTCATTCTAGAGCGACTAAGTTGTTCCTTCTTCCTTAGATACGAGGGTGAAGAATCCCATTTGTTGCATGAAACGGTGACTGGAGCAAATGTCGCCATAGCGTTTCAACTGCAGCCAACAAATCGATTTTTACTTCGGATTGGACGTCGATTCTTCCCATTGGGGGACGATGGTCGATTTATTGGCTTGGACACGTGTTTGTTACATATTTCTTTGTTGTTCTCCTTCTTTCCATCATAAACCTATTCTACTAAGGGTGGGACGGTATTATTTGGGGGGAGTGGTACACGTATTTAGTTGACATATTATTTAGTTTATTATTCTCGTATTTCCTTTTACAAAATCATCATTTTGCCTTATGAATATCATTAGACATTTCGCG
>JAAEPI010000843.1 GCA_024232835.1 Cytophagales bacterium | reverse complement strand
TGCCGCTAGAATTGGTTCGAACATCATCGTATATAGAAATAGGACAATGATGGCGAACCCAGTCTTTTTGATGAGGATGGTTATCAGAAAGGCCAGCGAACAATACACCATAATGTCATAACAATAGGCGGCCAAAAACTCCAGTTCACTAAAAATATAAGTAGCCCCGTGAACATGGGAATACACTGAACCATTTATGAGTCCGGCAACAAACAGAAAAGACGTACTTGTCAAGGCCAGAAAAGCAATCAACATCAATTTGCTAATAAGAAATTCTTTCTTGCTAATTCCATCAATTACATTTTGTCGAAGGGTAAGGTAACTCTGATCATTATTCACTGATATAATTACAATGAAGGCGAGGAGTACCTTTAAGAATGAAGCAAGATAGGTTGTGTTTTGCCATATGTCAGGGAAGTCGTAGATGGGTATGATCGTGGGATCAAGCCCATCAAAATCGGCTCCTTTGCTTTTTAAGTACTCGAGAAAAAAGACACCAAATGAAGTGATGATCACAAGAGCGAGTAAGTACATTCCTAACAATATCCAGAAGACCTTGTAGTTTCGGAGTTTAAGCCATTCAAGTTGAAATACTCTAATCATTGTCTTTTAGGATTTTTAAGAATTCCTGTTCCAGTGAATTTGTCTTGGTAATTAGCTTATGCAGCGTGATGCCTTTTTCAAAACAAAAAGCATTAATGTCTGTCGCTGAAAATTTGTCCTCCAATTCCAGAAAAACACTTCCATTTTCCTCATAATGTTTTTTTCGGCCATTGAAATCCTTGATGATTTCAGCCAGTTGACTATTATCTTCTGATGCCATTTCCACTGTATTGGTCTCACCTAAGATGTCATTGACAGGCCCTTCGTGAAGTTTCACTCCATTCTTCAGCACACAGAAGTCAGTGCATACCTTTTGCACTTCATCAAGCAAGTGACTCGCCAGAACTATAGTTTTTCCTTGATTTGCTATATCAGATATCAAGCTGCGTATTTCAGCAATCCCTTGTGGATCCAGTCCGTTTGTAGGCTCGTCCAATATCAAAACAGGGGGATCAGCTAACAAGGCTGCACCAATCGAGAGCCGCTGCTTCATTCCCAGACTATAAGTTTTGAATTTGTCGTCTTTTCTATCGAGAAGACCCACTTGCTCCAGAGCCGGCTCAATGCGGTCTCTGCTTACTTCTTTAATATGAGCAGAGATTCTAAGATTCTGGACTGCAGTTAGATAAGGGTAGAAGCAGGGTGTTTCCAATATGGCTCCAATTTGTTTTCTGCTTTCTACATTTGATTTACCTCCGAACCAACTATATGAGCCGGATGCTGGAGCTATTACATCCAACAGCATGCCCAACGTGGTTGTCTTGCCACTTCCATTGGGCCCGAGCAAGCCGTAAACTTGTCCAGACTCAATTGACAAATTCAGTTTCCTGACTGCTTTTATCCTTCCGAAATTTTTTGATAAGTCTTTTACTTCAAGTGTCAATCCCATTCGTTGATATCAAAAATATTGATTAGGTCATTTTCTGCAAACGTATTTATGAGGGTTGGGATTTTTTGCCATTGAATATTACCCAGCAAATAGAAAACGAATACCTGGTCGCCCATGCCGAATATGCCAACCATTTCATTTGTTCGCTTTTCTTCACCAAGTATTAGCACTTCATTTCCACCACCAATTAGCGAAACGTATTCTTCAAATCCCTCATTACGATATTTTTTCATGACGTCTCTATGTGATCCTTTCGCGACGGTTATTGAATCCATTTCATAGATCAGAAATTTCCTGAAGGAATTTGCAAGTTCGGTGTAAGCCTCATTGTTCTTCAGGTTGATCATACGAAGAGTACTGGGATACATGCAGTATTTCGAATTGTTCCGATTTTCGGCAAAATCCTTTAAGATATCCTCTTGAGCAAATAGGGGCTGTGATAGCCCCCATACGACTAGTCCAATAAATAATGACTTTATTCTAATCGTTTTTGTCATTTCTCTCATCTATTTTTTCCAAATTCTTGAGTCCATCAATCTGCATGCTACGTGCTATTTTGGAAATATTCTTCAGATCAATTTCTCCATAAATGCTCAATACTGAAAATCCTTTTTTGCCGCCTGAGACCAGAATTAGTTCTGAAATTATTCCACCTTTTTCTTTGATCGCAAAGTGAAAATTCTCCTCGGCATCCAGTACCGTCATCAACTCCTCGAATCCAGCTTTCTTCACATCAGCAATTCCTTCGTTGTACAGTTTTTTGGGTTGTGATACACTGTCACCATACAATACTTTCATTCCTTTTAGCTTGCTTACAGCCTCTAAGAATTCCTTTTCATCATCACTACCTGCTTCCAGTTCTGTGAATAGAGAAAACATTTTTGCACTAATGGAGGCTTTCACAAACTCTTCATTGTCTGCAAATCGATCAAAATATTTGGATACGATCTCTCCCTGGGCCAAGGCACCTAGTGCCAGAAATAGTGAGAGGGTAAGTGTTACTAGCTTTTTCATGTCTTTTTTATTTATTTGTTTTTGAATTTATGATGGTCAGGATAGTCAATTATAATCTCCCAGTTTTGCTCCGGTCAAGCTGGTTCATAATTTTTCTTTTTTAAGTTTTTGTTCTGCTTTATTTAGTTTTTTCAATTCTCCAGAATATGCTGAGCCTTCATTGAGTGAAGATGACATTTTCATCAGGGCTAAGCGCGCGACTTCATAGGCTTCTTGCGGGTCTTCAATTTCAAAATTGTTTTGTCTGTTAGCATCTTGCAAGGCAATTCCTCCAACCACAATACCAATGACAATGGTAGCAGCTACAGAAAGTCGTGTTCGATTCAGACGTTTTTTGGGATGTGCAAAAGGCTTCTTGGATTCCAATTCAGCACTTTTTTTTAAAGAGCGAAAAAATAATCCAGTCGGTGTAAGAGATGGGTTTTCTTTAAAGTAAAGTTTAATCTCTTCCTCTTCCTGAAGACTGGTATTACCGGCCCAGTACTTCTCCAACAATTTGTCAATTTGCGATCCCATAAGCTTCAATTTTTTGTAATGACGACCTCACTTTTGTTCTTGCCCTATGCAGGTACACTTTAACTTCTGAAAGGCTAAGTGAAAGAATATCAGAAATCTCCTGGTAGGTCATACCGTCAATTTCTCTAAGATGAAAAATCTCTTTCTGTTTTTGAGGTAAAGTCTTGAGTACTTTTCCTAACCATTTTTTTTGATCTTCCATCAGCGTGTCATGATCTGCTTTGATCTGATCCGGCTCTTCCACTTGCTCCTTTTGGAGTATTGTGAACCTGTTGGTTTTCACCCAATCAAAACATTGATTTCGGGTGATACGCATGGCCCAAGCTTCATGATTTTCAATTTCAATCAACTTGGCACGTTTATTCCAGATTTTCATCAAGCACTCCTGAACTACGTCGTGGGCACTGTCTTCATTCTTGAGTATCGTTAACGCGTATCGATACATTTTCTGAGAGACGGGTAGCACGTTTTGTTCGTAGAGTTTTGACATTTTGATCTGTAGACTGTTTGGAGATTTAAATAGTTACAGATAGGTAAAAATAAATCCTTTCAAAGTCTTTTGGAGCTATTGACAGACCCCTCGACTGTAAATCATTATGCCGTTCTGATATGCTGCACAAGGATTCCCATACGTATACCCATCACATCCGCAGACCGGAGCATATTCTCTAGTGCATGACCCCTTTGGAGTCGACCTAATTGCTTCATCGACGCAAGGCAAGAGTCCTACCTTATTCATCAATAAATCTAAATCTTCTTCTGACACCAAACTGAGTTTTTTCGTTCTAGAGCACGGATCAATAAAATAATATTTCTCAGGTTTGTAAGCGAAGATTAGGTACAATTCACCAGGTTCCATATGTATTCCAGGATCAATGGTTAAAAGTTGTTGCCCCTTTCCTTTGAAGAAGTCTCTAACTTTAATTGTTCTTTCTGTGTTATGATAATGATCGTATTCGGTTAAGACTTCTGCAATCACGACAATGTCATTAGTCCTTATTTCTTCTATTAGCGTAAGATCAGGACAATTCGATACGTTGAAATCATTCATCCGAACGTAATTCTGGGGTGGATGAACTGGAATGCAAGAGGATAAAATAAGAAGGAGGAAGACCTTTTTCATATGGAAGAATCAAAAGTTTCTAACACAAACGTAATGCCAAGATGGAACTGAATATGTATTCCTCATATTTAGATTTTCGTGGCTTCTGAAGAATTTTGAAAAATGAGAAAAGAGTTTTTAAATTAGATTGCTAAAAGGGCTCAGGTTTGGACTGAAAAACCAAAATGGAAAATCAAGAAATTAATGACAGCCTGATGGAGGCTGTTTCCAATTATAACTTAGAGGCAGTTAAGGAATGTTTAGAAGCAGGTGCGGATCCAAATTATACCAAAGAGTGGGACGGAGACTATTCGAGCGCAATTCATCAGCCGACAACACCTTTGCGCATGGTTATGTTCCGAATTTCAGACAATCTGTTAGAGGACGAAGACCTGATTCAATTTGGTAAGATTGCCACGCTCTTATTGCAGAAAGGCCCAAATCTAAAACCAGCGTTGGAAATCGCAGAATCGAGATATGGAAAGCACAAGCCAAATGGCGTACCGAGCCCATTTATGGACGTGTGGCAAATTGTAGCAGAGGGATAATAGATTGATCAAGCAAAGAGTTGATGGATTATGCTTCATCTGTTAGATATTAGAACCCAATCATTCCAGAGACGTATTGATATACATGAAATTTCTACTTTGGATTATTCTTCTCTTCCTATGCTGGCCACTGGCACTGATCGTCCTGTTCTTATTTCCAATTATCTGGCTGATCACCTTACCTTTTCGCATTCTTGGTTTTACTGTACATGGGGTTCTTCAATTTATCAAGAGCTTATTTCTTCTGCCCTCAAGAATCCTGTCATAATTTCACAACCTCATGAGGACACCAAGACAGAACCTTGTTATACTGTCCGCTAACCTTTCTATATTGAGAAATATTCTTGACATTCAAATAGAGATGAAGCCCCTCGTACTATTTTTTTTGGCTCTTTTCCCGGTTATCGTCCATTGTCAATCGTCAGACACTGATGTGGCTACAAGTTGGTCTGAAGTGATCAAAGACAAGAAAGGGACAGTAGTTTTCTATTATTATCCTTCAAAGCCCTTTATCTATCTAGAGAATGAAAAAATATTGGGAATCGAATATGATCTAGCTAATTCTTTTGTGGAGTTCTTAGAAAAAGAATATCAGGTGACGTTAGAAACGAAATGGATAGTTGCTAATCAATTTGATGATGTCATTTTTAAATTGAAGGACTTTGATAGTGGGATGTTTGGTGTTTCATCACTTTCTATTACCGATGAACGAGCGGAACTTGTGAATTTCACTCCTCCTTATATTCCTGATATCTCTGTGTTGATCTCATCGTCAAATATTCCAATTGCGCAGACCAAGGATGAGTTTTATCAAAATATTGATGGATTAACCGCCATTTCTGTAAGGAGTTCAACATTAGAAACTAACCTCATTGATCTTCAAAATAAAAATCCCATAAACTATGATATTGTTAGGGTTGATAATGCTGGCGATATTATCGGGACAATTGAGACTATGGAAAATGGATTTGGCTATATCGATTTGCCAACTTTTTTAGCAGCAATGGCAGAAGGTACCAGTCTTAAAAGGCAATTCTTTTACCCTATTAAACGAGAAGGTTTCGGCCTGACATACCCCAAAAGAAGTGATTGGCAGGAACCGGTTGACGATTATTTTACTAGTGAGAAATTTGAAAATGACAGACGCCAAATTGTTGCTAAGTATTTAGGAGAGGATGTGACCGAATTGATCAAGACTATTTCTAATTCTGCTGAGTTTGGTCCCTATGAGGAGATTGTTATTTTGACAAAAGAGAAGGAACTTCAGTACAAGGAATTGTTGGATGCCTCTATTAGAGCACAGCAAGATCAGCGTTTACGAAATGTTTTGATTGGCGGGGTTGTCGTGTTCCTTTTTATTTCAGTATTGTTTTATAGTAGATATAATCTAAAAACAAAAGCAAACATTGCCCTTGCTGATAGCCAACAACAATTGGCAGACCTGAATGAAGAAAAGTATAATCTGATCAAGGTGATTGATTATGACCTTCGTGTCTCACTAACTAAAATTTCGGGTTTGTCAAGACTCTATATTTTGGAGAACGATCCATTAACTGAAGATCAACAAAAAATTATTGAACATATCCTTCACACATCGGATCAATTAGGTGGAGTAATTGGCAATATTCTGGATATCGATTCCAGTCAAGCAGAACAGCTTAACCTTAAATTCGAAAAAGTTAATTTGAAATCTATCCTTGAACATGTAGTCACAGATTTTGAGAATCAGGCAAAGGAGAATGGGGTTATACTCCAGTCTGTAGTCGATGATTCCTATAGTTACGTGAAAGGTGATTCCGCTTCCCTGCGATTGGTTTTAGAGAACCTTTTGTCAAATGCGGTAAACTTCTCGAAAGAAGGAAACATAGTAACCCTCACAATTCAGGATACAGACGAGAAGATTATCGTAAGTGTATCGGATGAAGGACCAGGATTGGGTGAAGAGGATAGAATAAATATTTTTGAAAAATCTTCGGATGGCATGGGTCTGTCAATTGTGAAAATGTACGCAGATCTCATGAAAGGAGCGATAACGTGTGAGTCAGAGTTAGGTAAGGGTACCACGTTCACCTTGTCTCTCGACAAGGCATAGAAATCTTTTTCTTTTTTTAGGACTATTTTGACCTTATTGTTCGTCTGGATTCTGCAGATACGAAATAGGGTCTGCTGAAAAGGTTTTAGCTAATGAGTCCAACCTTATGGCCATAGAAAATAACATCTAATTACAATCTTTGAAATTCTAGATCCTTTTTTCAACTGGCCGCAAATGGAATTCCATATTTTGACCTTGCTACAGTAGCATTAATATTTGGTGTTGAATTTAAAGTATCAAGAATACTTACGCAATGCTTTTCTAACTACCATTTTCAGTATGGGACTTCTCAGATTATTTGCCAGATTATCAAGGTGCTCTTCTTTTACCTTACTTGAAATATTCAAGTCGGCATCCACCATTATTCCACTTTTATTACAATCTTCTACGAGAGCCGCCCGACTATCAACTGTAACTGTAACTGGTTTAGCAGCTTCTAAGATTTCCTCTACGGCTTTTTGAGCATCCATAATTCAATTAGTTAATATCAGTTAAAGTAATACCATGTTTCTTTGCAAGAGTATCTATTTGCTGTCCTACTTGAAGGTCTTTAGCAGCATTGAGATAAACAGGAATTAATTCTTTAGGAATAACACATCCATGTTGTGGACAAATTAGTTCAATTCCAGAATCTGCATTTAATAATTCTAAACGCTTGACAGCATAATTCAGGGCTCTTTTAGAGCCTAGATATTCTCCCAAAAATAAGGACAATTGTTCAGGATAATTACCATTATCTGCCCACAGAAGATTGTCAGGAGTAAATCCACCAAAAGCATCGGAAGAAAAAACTGTTTTTGTCTGCACGTCATAGGTAACCATACTTCCTACGAAGTGGCAGTATGGGGTCATTGCGAAAACTAGCGTTCTGCCGTTTCCAAACTCTAATGTATCTCCGTCTTCTAAGGCAGCCACATCACTCTGCAAACCATAATGCTGAACTAAAACTGTAGCTTCCAGAGGAGCTGAAATAGTACAATTTGGTGAGACCAAAGGTTCGAATAGGGGTAGTGCTGCACACAAATCAGGATCCTGATGTTGAACTATCAAATGGGTGATTTTTTTAAGATCAATAACCTTTTTTGCCTTTGTTAAGACAACATCATAAAATTCTTTTTTTGCCGATCCAGGGTCAATAAAAACGGCTTCATCTCCATCAACAATCATATAAGGCACGTTATTGAATGTGTTCTTTTCATCTTGCACCCCCAAATGGAATACTCCGTCTGCAACTTCAAGTGGATCGACATTATTGTAACGTTGGTTTTTATCAAACATGACTTTTCTGTTTTATAATTTTATTTCGTTTACATTATCTTCAACATCTCCACATTGAGCCTGACTGCCCAATTATGGCAATGATCTAGTCTAAATGGTTTAATCCTCTGAACCTCGAATCCGAAACCAATAAGTGTTCTTTTTAAAAAGATTTCCTTGTTCTGTGGTTTCCATGCAATTTAAATGGTGTTAATCATTTCTAACAACAAGATTAGAAATAGAAGGAAGCTATTGTTAGGGGGGTTCTCCTGAATTATTTATAAGCAAATCACCTATAGGGCAGTTGGATAACTAAGAATACGAGTTGATCAAGATTTGTTTCAAGAGGAGCAATTCCTTAATCTCCTTCAGAGTGACTCTTGAGAGGAGTGTGGATATAGGAGTGTGGATATAGTAGACCTGAGAATGAATGGAGAAAAATGTATCATGGTCGAAACCAACAGCCGCTCAAAATCCCTTACAGGTGATTCTGAGTGGGTAAAAGAAAGTATCCCCTAGCTCAATAAATTTATCTAGGCACTGACTCTCCTCTTTGTTATTTTACCCTAACACCCATTGCCATTTCCGAAGCGAATCAGCCCTTCGTCAAATTCAAAAAACCACCAAAAAGAGCACCCATCGTCTTCTTCAATCCTAAATGACTTGAAAGTACCTTCTTTGATTTTCGATTGAAAATATTCGAGGTGATGGCTATCTGGATTTTCACGAGACCAGTTTTCATTTGACACAGGGAGAACCAGTTCATTATTATTGGTATCTAGATATTGCTGATATTTTTTATCGTACATAACAATTGCCAGTTCAAATATCTCTTCAACAGTGTACATTCCTGAACCAAATTCGTAAACCGTACCACCCCACTCATATCCTTGATTGACTTTTATCGAAATCCCTTTTTCGTATTGATAGGATTTTGTGAGATCATATTCGAATTCTCCTTCTCTGATGCTTCCATCTTTATTCAAAGTAAATCCATGACCATCGAGTTCCACTCGACAAAATGAAATGTCCGCATCCCATTTATTAGAATACAGGTTATTCAAGGCAGTATAATCATCAATATCCAGTGAAGATTTGGCACTATCGGGATGCAAACCAATCAGAAAACCTCCATAGACCCAGCCGACCGTCCCACCCCACTTAACTTTCGTCCATTTACCATATGTACCGCCCAGATCAAGGACTTCATCTTTCTCCACCAGTATAGTCACACGATCTCCGTAAGGGATCACATCTAATTTCTTACCATTGAGATCAGGCATATCTCGCATGCGAAGGCCGTTACTTGCGGATATCCACCTTGACCCGTTTTGAAATTCCTGACCATATCCATTGGACTCGATACAGAATAAAATCAAGCTGAATTTAAACACTGTTCAATTTTTCAATGATTCTGCTTACTGCCAGACAGACCATTGTGTTTTTCAGTGAAAGAGATATAATCTGGTACATTCGCTTTCTATTTCTATTGGTGTGCGGATATTCACGACAAGCTCTTGGTCGGTCTTTATAGACTATGCATTTGTTATCAGTTCCTAAAAATGGACGTAAGCCTCCAGCAAAACACCTCCCTGTGAGAAATTGCTAATTGTGTTAAACTTGCTAATGTTTGGGATTGTCTGCCCAATTGTGAGGCGTTAGTTTATGCAATTCGATGAGCTTGGTTTCACTAATCCACGGGAGTACATCTTTGAGCCAGTTGTAAGGGTTCACATCATGGAACTTGCATGTAGCAAAGAATGAGTAGAACATGGCCGCTCGCTGTGCTGCATCATGTGATCCAGCAAACAGATAGTTTTTCCTACCGATGGCCAAAGGCCGGATGGTGTTTTCAATCGGGTTGTTGTCAATGTGATACGTTTCCTGTTCGGTGTAATGTGCCAGTCTGGACCATAGGTTTAGCGTGTAGTTTACTGCTTTGCCAATACTACTTTTTTGTACTACCTGCCCACGCTGCTTTTCGAGCCATTGTTTCCAATCATTGAGTATGGGGACGGCTTCTTGTTGCCGTAAGGCCTGCATATCTGCCTATTCATCTTCCCTGCCATCTTGCTCAATGGCATACAAGGACTGGATCACACACAAAGCATGTTCTGCTCGTTCTCTGCATTGTCCAAAGCCTTTTCAAAGTACCGCTGCACATGCGCCATACAGGCCAATAAGGTTATATGCTCACGTTTGCCAAACTCATCATAGGCCGAATATCCATCGGTCTGAAGACTCCCCTTGAAATTTTGAAGAAACTTCCTTAGTCCTTCCCGAGAGCGAGAGGGTTGATAGTCAAAAACAGCCAGTTTCTCCTTTGGAGAATAATAGACCCAATGATAGCCCAGATGAGTAGCTCCTTGTTTATGATTATCCTGTACTTTGATTGGGGATTCATCCGCTTGCAGATAGTCTTGTTGTTGTTGTTCTTGTTGTTGTACCTGTTTGACTAATTGCTCATACAAAGGCTCCAATAAGCTGGCCGTGCGGTTGAACCAGCTATTGAAGGTGGAATCCGATAGGGTGATTCCTTCTCATTTCAGCATTTGTATCTGTCGGTAAAAGGGTAAATGATCCACCCACTTGCTCACCTGGATATAGGCCAGCAGCCCCGGGCTGGCATTGCCTTTGAGGATAGGAAGGCTGGGAAGCGCTGCAATCCTGACCCCATCCTGTTTACCTTTGAGATACTTGGGACGCACAATACGGCGGACATATAGTTGGGGTATGCTCCAGTATCTTGATAACTTCCTCTCCGATCTTCTTCATGCCTTCTTCCAGTTCTTCTGGTTCAATGATCTCTTCCTGACGGGGCAGGTGAGCAGGAAGCAAAGCCCTTACAGGCTGTTGTTTTCTTCGCCTTTGCTTTACGCTCATAGCTGACCGTTTGTACAGGCTCTTGGGCTTGTTCTTCTGGTGTGTCAAACAGGGAAGCCTGGCCTGTATTTGATGGAATGAACCGCTCACTTCAACTGCCAAAGGCCATCCGCTGTAGTTCGGATAATTGTTGTTTGTAATAATCCAGGCCAGCCAGAAGCTTCTCGTATTCCGGTCGGGGAATAGTGAGGGTATCTTCATTGGTTTCTCCTGCTAATTGCATAGAATAAATATACCCAATCTCAGGATGATCCCCTATTATATAGAGCTATTTGTAACATATATTTTAATCGCTTGCGTTGATGAATATTCTTGATAGACAATCCATCCAGGAGTATCACTAGTGTGTAGATTCTAAAAAGAGCGAACTAATTGAAGTTTATTTGCTACCTTTGATAGATGGCACGAAAGGGAACACCACTTATTATTTCAATGGAGGATTTGGAAGGATTAGTTTCAATGTCTCGCTCGACTAAACTGGATTATCGTTACGTAATGCGCTCACGGATCATTCTGAACCTTTATGAAGGG
>JAAEPI010000842.1 GCA_024232835.1 Cytophagales bacterium | reverse complement strand
TTTCATGGACGGTGATTTTGGAAATATCGACAACTGGTTTATGATCAGTTATATCTTACTGGTTTTATTTATTGGGTTCCTCGCTCTTATTGATTTTTTGACCCTTGGTTGGCTCAAGCGTTTCAAGTTATTTTCAAAAATTTATTACCCGATCTATTGGGTGATAAGTGTGGTGACCCTTTCTCGACTGTATCGTTCCATTTACTATTCGATTTTAAGTAACCTTAGCAAATGGAAAATATCTATCATCCTAGTCGTATTTGTAATTGTAAGTTTTTATTCGATAGATAACGTGGATCAGGATTATCCCGGCGAATCCTTTTCGCAGATTGAGCTTTGGAGTGATCGGCAAGGCGTTGATGCCTATAGTGGCAACTATGACGACCAAAATGGTGATAAATATTCCAACAGAGCACATATACAATCTGACATCATTCGTGGGAATACAGTTCGATTATTTGTTGTCGCAAGAGCAGATAATGAAGAAAATATTCGGAAGAATTGCAACTATGACTCGTTGGTGGAAAATCTGGATACTGCTCGTATGTACATTAATCTTCACTGTGTTAGTTCATACTATAAAGTCTTTATTGACGATTCACTTGTACAAGATATCCCATGGAAATTTCATTTTAAGGCAAGTACCCAACAACGCGGATTACTTACCTGGATCAATGTAAGATCGCTTCAAGAGGGACTACATGAATTGAAGATAAAAGGTGCCAATAAAAGAGGTGATCAAAAATTCTCTACGATTCCATTTTATCGAGAGTATTCGGAAGGATTGTACATCCCTGATAAGAGGATTAAGGAAAAAGAAAAGGATTCTGATTACATGAGTATAAAACCACTATTACCAAAGTAATTGACTAGCCGGATTTCATATATACTCGAAAAATTATGCAGTCCTGTCCTGTTTTTGAAGCAAAAAAAGAAGCCACTCTGCGAGTGGCTTCTTGTCAGTCTAAAAACTAATCGTATAGGAGATGGTCGGTAAAAGTCCCAACTGCGTACTTTCTTCGATTGCCTCTGTCTGCTGAACGTAGTATTGCTGCACGACTGCTGCATTGTTTGATACATTCTGAATGTCAATTTTGAATTCATGGGTGCTTGTAGGCTTGTTCCTCCTCGTCCCAATAGATAGGTTCGGAATAAGTATGTTATTGGATTTGGCCGAAAAGGGTTGATCCTCTGTTCTCACCACATCGCCTGCTTGAATAGATGCAGGCAAATCAATGGGTGTATATCGTTTACCTCCAATTAAGGTCACCTTCGTATTGACGAAGAAGATGCGATTCTTCTCTTGTCTCCCCATTGGAAATTCCTTACCTCCTAAAATATTGAAGACATAATCGCCGGCATAAGCTGTTTTCCGCTCGACTCCATCTTTTGGCGTGTAAAGTGAATTGAAGATGGAGGCAGATGCCAGATAATAGAACCTTTTATGTAAATACTGCTCCAGGGTCAGTTCTATTCCATAATTTCTACCTGTGCCATCATTCACCAATTCCCGTGGGTTATATCCCTCAGACTCATTCACCAACGAATAAGTGCTGTTCGGGTCGTTCTCTATCGGTGAATCATACAGGTGTTGATAGTAGATTTCAGATTTAAAATGTGTGTTAGCTCCCAGTTTTTGGTCGAAACCCAGCACCAGATGTGCTGACTTGGATAGCTGAAGATCTCTGTTTGGTTGAATTTGAGTGCCGTTTGTTTCCTCAAGCCTCCAGAGGTAAACGGACGGACTTTCCATTTTGCTGTGGAGACCACCTCCAAAGCTTAGGGTTTTTCTTTCAGACACATCCCACTGTACGGCTAATCTGGGTTCAACGCTGTATGAATTGTTCAGTGTTAATCCATTCAAATGAGCTCCACTTACCATCGTTAGGTCTTCTGTGATTCGAAATTTCCATGAAGTGAATGCCTGTATCCGAGCGGTAGCTCCATTGTCATTTAATTGATTTTGCATCCGTTCTTCGTCGAAGTTCCAAACATTTTGGCTCATTTGGAAATTAATTCGATTGTAGACAAATCCTACTTCTACCTTGTTTCTCGAATTGAATTTATGGCCGTATGTAGACCCTGTTCGAATGAACGTTTTACTGTATTTAGCATTGAATATATTGTAAAAACGCTCATTATCACCTGCCGTCGGAAGATCAGACGTCCCTTCCAATAGGGTTTCTGAAACAGATACAAAAGATTTCAGGTACGTGTCCTCCGTGATCAAGTAATTGTGGATTAGACCCGTTGTACCCATGTTGCTCCCAAATTCATCACGGTAAATATTTTCCTCGGTATCCTCGTCTTGATCAGAGCCTGAGATACTACTAACACCTCCGAGTCCGAAAAAGGAAAGAAAATGGCGCTGGTTCAATGGAAGGTAAATGTTGTACGTGAGATCCTGATATCGGGGTACACCTCCAAAATCGACCACACCGGCCTTATCCAACAAATCAAGTGTAGAATAACGGTAGTTGGCAATGTATGAACCATTGTTAGCTCCGAGCGGTCCTTCCATCGCAAGATCGGTTCCCAGGGTACTCAAACCAACCGAATATTCTCTGCGATCGTAGTTACCTCTCTTCAATCGCATATCGAATACTCCGGATAATGCATTGCCGTACTCTGGAGAGAATGCTCCGCTCATGAAATCAGAATCGCTCAGCATATTGCTACTCAGGGCATTGATGGGTCCACCTGTTGCCCCTTCATTAGCGAAATGATTGGGATTAGGTATTTCTATGCCTTCAAGTCGCCACAAAACTCCTTTCGAGGAATTCCCGCGTACGATGATATCGTTGTTTCCTTCGGCAGAATTTACAACTCCAGCAAAGGCAGAAGCCAAACGTGCCGGATCGTTTAGAGACCCTGCAAAACGTTTGGTTTCTTCCACTGAGAAAGAGCGTGCGCTCACCATCGCCATCTCGTTGAGCACTTCGGATTTGTCTTTTTTCGCGATAATAGCTACTTCAGCCAGGGTCACAAAAGATTCCTCCATGGCAATGTCCATCATGAATTCTTGGGAGGAGTTGATCAGAAGATTAGGAATGACCTTTTCCTTATATCCGATATAAGTCACTTTTAGCATTACACGGCCAATAGGTACTCCCGCGATCTTAAATGAGCCATCCACGTTCGTGATGCTGCCGAGAATAGGATCCGATCCTACTACTACGGCTGTTGCTCCTATGAGTGGGGATTTTGAATCCTGATCCAGAATGAGTCCTTTGATATTTTGTGTGATCTCCTGCGTTCGTCCCACCATGGAGACAAGCAGAAATACAGCACAAAGGAAAAGTTGAGTATGGTAATGCGTTTTCATTTTTATTCGTAATTATGAATTATTAAAGATTAAAGCCTATGCCAATGCTGTAGCCAACCCATTGTTGGTATCTGCTTTTTCCATCTTGACTCTCATGGGTAGGGTCATCTACAATGTCAAGGAGTGGTCGTCCATTTTGGTCGAACTCCTTTGTCGTATAAAAATTGAATGTTGGGCCGGCAGTGATATAGAAATGATTGGAAAGCTGATAGCCTAGATTCAGGTTCATCTTCACCAAATGATTTTTTGCCACACTTTGATCTTTATTGATTTGATGGTATCTCAATTCTGGATTAACAAATAGGTTTCTTTTTTCTGAAAGGAAAAGTTGAGAACCGAAACCTGCACCGAATGACCAGTACTCATTTTCTTTGATGCCTGCACTGAGAACCGTATAAAACCAGTCCTGACCAGAACGAAATACCAATCGATAGGGAACCACATCATCCGTTTCAGTACCAATAGAGATCAGGCCATTCTTTGAAACGTTGACGAGCCCGAACTGAACGCCAGATTCAACACTATCCGCGACATTTATAAGACCAAACTGAACGCCTTTTACTTTTTTTGCGACATTCACAAATCCCGCAAGTTGCACACCGTCCAAAGTTCCGGTGTAGTTCATAAATCCGGCGAGCTGGTTGCCTTTAATCTCCTTCGAATGATTGTGAAATCCAGCTAATTGCCAGCCGATCGTTTCTTTCGCAAGGTTATGGAAGCCAGCTAGTTGTACACCTTCAGTTGCACCTGCGATGTTAGAAAAGCCCGATAACTGCCAGCCGTCTATATCACCCGAGATATTGGTAAATCCAGCGAGCTGAAACCCTTTCACATTGTTGCGGCTCAGGTTAATAAATCCGGCTACCTGTGCACCCTCTACTTCACCTCCGTTGTTATTAAAGAAACCTGCCATTTGAAAGCCGTGCACTTCTCCGCCAACCGTATTACCGAACCCACTGATCTGGGCGCCCTTGACGTTCGCTCGAACATGGTTATAAATTCCTCCATATTCGAAGGCCTCTACGTCATGCGAGTAGCCAGCAAGCAGATTAAAAGATATCTTGTTGCTTGTCTCACTATTGAGTGCTCCGTTGGAACTAATCGGTGGAACAAAGGAAAATTGATAGGTTTTTGAATAGGTACTTTCTTGTCCAAAGCTGGTATAGGATACCAAGAGGAACATGATCCAATAAATAGTCTTTTTAGTTTTCATTTTTAATCTGTTTTATAGCTGAGGAACCATAAACAGATTTTACCCTGACAAGCTTTTTATTTTTTTTCTAAAAGCCTATTCCGATCGAATAGCCTACCCAAAGCTGGTGCCTAAATTTACCAGAGAGTTCATCTATCCTTGGGTTTCTGGCCAACGTGATTATAGGTTGATCGGATGTGTCCAATTCGTTGGTAGTGTAAAAATTGAGCGTTGGGCCTGTGGTAATAGACAGGTGCTTGAGTAGCTGGTATCCTAGATTGAAATTAAAGCGGAGGATCGTGTTATTCTGGTCTTCGCTGAAACTTTCATCGGAAACATTTATCCACCTAAGTTCTGGGTTGAGGAAAAACTTCTTTTCTTTCAAAGGAAATAGCCTAGATCCAAAACCAGCCCCAAACGTCCAATGGTTGTCTGGGTCAATGCCAGCAGAAAGGACAGTATAGAACTTGTCGATTCCAGACCGGAAGGCGAGTCGGTATGGGACTACACCATCCGATTCGATGGCCGGTGAAATGAATCCATTCTTTCTGACAATGTTGAGAAGTCCAAACGGCATACCCGAAGCTACTGTATCTGCAATATTTATGACACTGAGCTGAAGACCTTTAACTTCTCTTGCCATGTTGACAAAGCCAGTCATTTGAATACCTTCCAATTCATTAGTGGTGTTGATGAATCCGGACAGTTGGATTCCATTCATTCGTTTGGTGTGGTTATTGAATCCGGCAACTTGAATTCCATTCATCTCCCTAGTCAGGTTTGTGAAACCAGCTATTTGGAAACCATTGATGCTATCAGAGGCTACATTGAAGAATCCAGCAAACTGTGCACCTTTTACATAATCCTTGGTGGTGTTTACAAATCCACCCAACTGCAAACCATGCACCTCACCACCTACGGTGTTGCCAAAACCACCAATCTGAACACCCCTTACTTCCTCTCTACTTACGTTGTAGAATCCGCCTAATTCAATACCATTTACTCCATAGGAATAACCAGCAAACAGGTTGAACGATACGTTGTTCTTTATTTGGCTGCTCATTTTCCGATTGGTGCCGACAGCAGGTACTAATGAAAATTGAAACATCCGTTCATCTACTAAATTGACATTACTGGCATTGGTTCGCACTTTATCGGAAGTAAAGAACTTAGCCAAGCCGGTAGAGAATGTTTGTATTCGCTCACGGATTGGTTTAGTCGATTTTGTCTTTGTCGGCTCTTCCTTTTTTAGTACAATCGGTGCTTCCAAGAGTTCGAAATTAGTTACCCGAATAATGGTGTCTTCGTAAAGTCGTTTGCTGACCACAAAAATGGCAGTCTTCAATTTGGTTTCTGACTTAAGACTAAACTCACCTTGGTCGTTTGACAAAGTTGATTCTAGCGAGTTGATCTCATAAATGGAAACATTTTCTAGGTCAGCTCCTGTCACCGCGTCCTTCACACCTCCTTTGATCTGAAAAGTTGTCTTTTCCTTTTTTATTGGTGGAGCCTTCTGAATTATGATGTAGTCACTGATGTTCTTTAGCGTGTAATTTTCACCCAAAATATCTGTCAAAATATTTTCTGGAGTTTCAGCATCGTACGATTGATTCAACACAACCCCGGATGGTAATATTTGTGGGTTGTAAGAAAATTGGCGTTCAACCACACCATCAAGCTTTAGCAACGCACTTTCCAGGGGCTCATTCTCAAAAGAGATGCTGATTTTTTGGTCTGGTGATTGCCCGCATAGCAGGATAGAAATCGAAAGAAAAATACCAAGTAAAGAAACTCTACTCACAGCCAGTGCCTTTTAGGATATACGATCCCTGATCTTCTACGAAATCATAATTTAAGGTGCTGGATATTACCTCCATCACATTTTCAAATTCTTCATCGTCAAAGGTTACGGTAAGTGAACAACCTGCTGTAGCTCCTTCCAGCTGAATCGACTCACCGTAGGCTTCATTGACTGCCGTCAATACTTCTTCGAGCGTGGTTTCGTTGAAAACAAGCTTCCGAGTTTTCCAGAAGGAAGATACCCCCGTTTCATCCTGTGTCTCGACTATGGTTTCTGTTTGAAGGTCAAGTGTAAGCTGCTCACCTGTTTCAGCAAGTTGGTGGATTTCGTTGTGAGAAACCAGCACCTTTCCTTCGTCTACCTGAACGTTGAGCTTATTTGCCGACGGCTTGTGAATAAAGAACTTCGTGCCAAGTACCCGGACTTCCGTATTCCCGACTTCAATCACAAACGGTTGCTTCGGCCTTTTGGCTACATCGAAGTAAGCTTCTCCTGTCAATTTGATCCGACGCTCATTGTTTTGAAAAGGTTCCATATATTCAATACAGGTGCCAAGATTAAGAGAAATCTGCGTACCATCTGGCAAGGTTACTTCTCTCACTTCTTCTGTGCTTGCCAAACTAATCTCCTCAAATGCACTTTCCAACGGCAAATCCGATTGGGTCTGGTAATAGTAAATGACAAAAGCTGATGTGAGTAACAGAGCTATACTTGCAGCATATTTTAGGAAAGTGAAGCTAATGCTTGGTGGCTGATGAATGGATTTTATCTTGTTGTCCTTCTTTAACTCTTCCCAGGATTGATCCACCTCGTGAAGATTCACGTTTTTATAGAACGCCAATCCTTTTAGATCCAGGTGCATTATTCGGGCCTTTTCGAGTTCCTGCTGATTCTCCGCCGAAGCATTAGACCAAGTCGCTACTTCAGTCTTTTCTTCAGGGGTTAGCTCTCCTCGAAAATATCGATAGAATACCTCTTCTCGTTCAGTATCGTTGTTGTTCAAATTCAATTGTATACTATTTCGACATCCAAGTTAAATTTTACCCCTACAACCCTCGATCAACATGATCAAGGAAAAAATGAATATGTACACTAAATAAGAGCCCAGCACCTCGCGCATGACCTTCAATGCACGGCTCATTTGCGTTTCTACTGTCTTGATCGAAATATCAAGTTCTGTTGCAATTTCGTGGTATTTTTTACCCTCAAACCGGCTCAGCTCGAAGATCTCACGCCGCTTTTCAGGAAGCTGGGCTAAGGCCGACTCAATTTTTTTCTGTAGTTCATCCATCTCCATGAAATCAGAAGTATCGTCTGCCTCAGGATAAATGGTCGCTTTCTCATGCGATTCAACCACTTTGAGGTGTTTCAAATGGTTTAGACAGGCATTCCTGACAGCACCAAAAAGATACGATTTGACATTTGTCTTTACCTCGATGCGATCGGATTGATTCCAGAGATTGCTAAACACATCCTGAACTACATCTTCGGCGACATCCCCATCTTCGACATATTGAAAGGAAAATCCTACAAGCATGGAATAGTACTGCTTGTAAACTATCTCAAACTCAAAGGAATCGCCGAAGAGGGCCATTAAACAGGATCTAGCTTTGGTTTAAGTCGCTAAACTAGGTGATTACCTGCAATGATGCGAGTCATTACATAAACGTACTTTATATAATTGCCTTTATGCTTATGTTCCACGGTGGACTCACTGTGAGTAAACACCTTCATCGCGATTCCGCACACATTTGCTATTCCCTTTCTCCTTCCCTCCTGTCAAAAATGTCAAATCGAGTTAATCGAGATTCACGAGTGCCTGTGTGTATGAGTAAATCAAGCCAGCAAAATCACCTATCAATCGCGTAACCTACCCACGACAAGGTTTTATTGGTAATTCCAGCGCTTTTGGATTCTACTCAACATAAAAATGAAGTTGCTTCAACCTCGCAATTATGACATCAGCATTTAGTAAATTGTGCAACAATGGCTAATGATACATCAGTAATTTACATAAGGGCTTTTTTTCGAGTTTTTGCTATTGGCTTCTTGGTACTAACCGGTTGTAACAATGATGATGACGATCCGGAACAAATAATTGAGGAGCCTGAGTATGTCTTTTTGAATAGTCAGCAAGAGGTAAATGATTTTGGCGCTAAAGGGGACTCTGTAGTTCTTGATTTTTTGTATATCGGGCCAAATGGCGATTACTGGGAGCCGGACGATGATTATTTTGATGAGGGGGAATGGGTTATTAATTATGAGAAATCCTTGGGATCCGTTTCAAGCGACATAAGTGACCTCACACCATTAACAAATTTAACGTTTGTTTCAGGGAGCGTCTATATTTATAATAATGACAACCTCAAATCCTTAAACGGTCTCCAAAACATCGACCGATACAGTTCATTGGAAATAAGCGGTAACGATTTGCTGACATCATTGGTTGCACTTGAAAATATATCTGCCATTGACAATCTGGGAATTAGAGCTAATAATTTACTCGGAACCTTAGAGGCTCTAGAAAATATGTCAATAGTTAACAACCTGATAATTTCAGACAACCCTCAGTTAACCTCTCTGGATGGCCTTCATAATATTAGTGAAGTAAATGGAAGCTTGATCATTGCTCGTAATAATTTGATTACATCCCTTGAGGAGTTGGGGAATGTTACCGGAAAAGTTGGAGGCTTGAACATTAGAGACAACCCAAAGTTAACCTCATTGAATGGTCTTCAAAATATTAGTGAAGTTGGTGGATTATCAATTTCCGGAGGGCTCACAACGCTTGGTCTGCAAAATTTGACCAAAATAGAATATGGATTAAAAATCTCAGGTACCCAGATTACGCATTTACAAGACTTTAATAATTTAACGTATGCGCCATATAACGGTATTATAATTGAGGATAACAAATTATTGAAATCTCTCGACGGTTTAGTAAATCATAGTAATGGGTGGACAGTTCTGATTGACATCACTGGAAATGACAGTCTAACATCATTAGAAGGATTGGACAGCATGACCTCAATTAGTCATCGAATAAGAATTTTAGATAACAAAAGTCTTACTTCATTGAATGGACTGCAAAACTTAAAAGTTCATTCCGATTCCTTTTTTACAAATGGATTTATTATAATCGAAAGGAATGATATGTTGACCGACTTTTGTGCAATTCGAGACTTTGTGATTGGCTTGGAGGAATTGCAAGAAAAATACAATAATAATCACTATTATTATCGAGTTAGTGACAATATCGCCTTCAATCCAACAGCAAGCCAACTTGTAAATGGCGATTGTAAACAATAGCAAATTGAATTAGGATTGCTAATCCCAATAATAATTCAGATCGATCTATGCTACCCCATTTAAAACTCTTCTTCCCTCCTTATAAAAGATATATTAGGCCAACGATCCCAATAGGTATCGGAACCACTATCCCTGTTACGTCCACAGAAACTGAGGGTCTAATAATAGTTTTTGGCCTTTACTCGTCTATGGTTGGTTGATAAGCAACCTGCTCGCAATTGACCTGTCTGTCTGCTTAGGCAGGTTTCCAAAAAAGTCACGTCGCTTAAATTTCCCTCATTTAATTGCTCAATTCGTTTCAAATAAGCCATTCTCAGCGATTAGGAATTGGGTGCAAAACACTTGCTTTGCTTGCGCTTTGTACAAATCGCAATAACAATATTCTTTTCATTCAGTTTTTTTGGAATTTGATTATCTGGTCGTTCACTGTCGAACATCCAGGATATGATCCACCACCGTAATCCATCGTTATATAGTTGGATACTATTGATTCCTTTTGATTCTGTTCCATCCCCTCTTTTTGTTTCATATGTGCTCCACACATGGGCAATGTTTCCAAATCGTTCCGTTTTTCTATGAGTTTCAGATTCCCAAAACCCATTTTCGTAGGTCTGAGTGTCATCGTGAAATTCTTCCAAATTCATAGTTGCTGCATATGATGTCCCATCAAAATCTTTTCCTGTGAATACAATCAGGGCATCTGGATGATGCAGCGAATTGTCTCTTACCCATTGTCGAGGAGAACCTGCTGGCCCTGACACTACATCGTAATATGCTTTGATGATTCCATTGATCGTTTCGACATCCTCCTTTAAAGGATAGGTGGTTTCATTGTTTTGATTTCCCATTGCTTTTTGTGCTCTTCTTCCTGAAAGTAGCAGGCCATGGCTGCTAAACCCAGTAATAATACATTTGATATTTTCTGCTTTTTGTGCAAAAGTTGACACTAACACTAGATCAGAAAAATTTATTATTTGGCTGCTGGAATTTCTGATGTAAATGCCCTTGAAAATTATTTATTACAATTTGTAATCATCAATGGTGGATTGAAGGCACTCCCTTTTGCTAGGGCTAACTGGAACATGGTGAGTGCCCAAATAAATATGGTTGTCCTCGATTTTGTCAATGTGATTGAGGTTGACAATGTAAGAGTTGTGGACACGCATAAATTCATCCGGAAGCTTGTCCATAATGAGCTTTAAAGAAGCATAATGGATGTGTTTTTTCTTTTCGATAGTATTGATTTGAACGTAGTTACCCATTGCCTCTATGTCATTAAAATTAATTTTCAGGGTACTCTTCCCCGACTTAATAAAGACAAATTCTTTTACTTGAACTTTCAAACCTATAAGACTAAGATACGATTGACATACCCAAAATGTAAGCTTGCTTATGCTAAAAATTTTCGTGATTAGACTCTTTTGATTAGGAATTCCATTTTTAGCTCTACTGTGATTCAAGAAGAGCTCTGCAGATGCCAAAGGGTATAGGAAAAATAATCTACCTCTTCCCTAGTAAAAAATCTTTCCTCTCCCCATATAAAAGATAAATTATTCAAACGCCAACCTAAGCGCACTCAACACCCGTCCGACTGGAGTCATTTGGGAAGTTAACGTTGCGTATATTATAACACCATATATGCATTATGTCTCTGCGGGGCTTTTGACGTGCATGGGCTAATGCCTTCAGAAGCAGAACGAACCTCTTTGCTCACTTCAATTCCTTGTAGCGTTTTCTTTCGAGCAAAGCAGGGACATTTCCCAAATATAATCGGTGTAACCTCTTGACTGTCTTAAGCGGCTGACATGGGTAATAGTCAAGCAGTCCGTCTGGAAATGGTTTGATCAACGCTTTGGCTTCCTCCACATCTCCATGCAGCCAGATTTCATCATCTTTTTTATCCACGATAAACATCATCCTAGATTCTGGTGAATGAGGAGTTTCGTTTTTGATCCAAGCCACTTCTTTATTTGCCGGCCCGGTAACTAACGTAACGGTGTTGGTTTTAACTTCGTCTTTGGGATCTGTGAATGTTTGCCACAATCCACCGACCATAAAAGGTTCTTTGGTTTTCAGCTGGACGTAATGTGGATAGACTTGATCATCCTTCTTGTAGTTCTCAAAAAAGCCATCCAACATTACCAAGCATCTTCTGCTGTCTGCAGCGTCCCGATAAATGCTTTTATCTGTAAAAATTCTATTGTCTCTGGCATGGAGTGTGTTCATAGGCTTGCCTTTGATCTTCGGGGCATACTCGAACGGCAAAAATGCCCAATGTAGAAAATTGACATTTTCGGGATCCTCGTTCAATATAACTGGGAGATCCGGTTCATTCATTCCGGAAACATGATAGGTGGGGATACTTTCCTCTAGCGCATTTTCCCATAAATCAGTGTTTCCATAACGCTTAGCGTATTGTTTGGCATTTTTGGTAGAGTGAGAAATGTCGTAGCTCATCGTATAAAAATAATTAAAAGTGAATTAAAAAATAGATCTAAATGATTCCTTTGAAGGCATGGTCAAATAATGTGGTACGAACATACGCAAAGATCGAATGAATAAAGAATCATTGACCAAGTTCACTAGAAACCTCTTTTATCAAAATCTGATTAGCACATAATCCATTTTATCGAGAGGAAGCAATGTTGTGACAGAAACAGAAGTGAAAAATGTCTGAGCACAATAAACAGACTATCTTGATATGACATCCGCAACACATTTGAATCCACTACTCTCACGATGACTTGTAGAATCTAATACAAAAGAGTGCTCCACTCCCATTAAGATTTGAAATTTGGCCTTTGGGCAATAAACTAGCCCAGCTCTAAAAACTATTAATAATGAATGCAACAACCTCCAAGCGCACTCCATGAAGCCTACCACTAACTTAAATATCCAGCATCACCCTAAACATATAGTAGCGCTGTTGGATGTCGTAGGTATAGGTGCTAATCAGGTTATCAGAAAAGGAATCTCGTCGAATGCTTCGGGTATTCAGCATGTTTAAGCCTTCAAGGGCAAATTCCCACGGACTCCCCTCCTTGCGGTATCGAAGAATGGAATCAAGCATATCGTACTGTGATTTGGTTCGTGAGGACTTATTCTTATAATTGGTAAGCGAATATGTGGTAACCCACTCCAGTCCTTTTACGATCTTATAATTCGTGCGAATCGAGGACTCCTGATTCAGAAACTTGCTGGTGCTTTGACTCCCCTCATATCGATTCACCATAACCTGATGCGTAAGTCTGACGCTCAACTTCTTCCAGAGTCGGCTGGAAATCAAGGCTTCATAGGACTGTCGAAGATTGATGTTTTTATTCTCAGCGTCCCCCAATAGATTGTTCACCAGCGAGTACATCCAGTTACCATCCAGTCCTATGCGGAAGGTGTCAAATCGTTTTTCTACGTTCAGGTAGCTGCCCAATTCTCGATTCACTGGTAGAATGTTCATAGGAATTCCAATTCGCTCCCAGTCATTGAGTGAAAAGCCATTCTGAATGTCGTCTTCTTTGATTTGATAATTAAGCCCGCCATAAATGTTGAAGAAATTGTACATATTGAAATTGCGATAGTTCAAATTGAAAGAATGAAACAAGCTGTTGGTCAATCCTGGATTTCCAGTTTCTAAGAAATTATAGCTCGATACGACCAAATTATCAACCACGCGTTGGATGTCCATAAAGTTGGCGTTGGCATTGTAATTGAAATTGATCGTCTGAGAGGTTCGTATTTCGAATTCCACATTGAAACCAGGTAGCAAGATCCATCGATTGAATCTATCGTTTTGAGTCGCTTGGGAGTGATTCACTTCATACCGATGCAAATTGATTTCAGGAGACCAAGTCAGTTTGCCCCACTTATTCTTAAACAAGAGTCCGACAAACGAATCATGAAAATCGAATGAGGCGTCATTTCTAAAGTCTGTGTCTGTAAATTCAGACAGTCCGGAAGTCAACTCTTGAAACATTCTAGAGGAGTATTCCTGCTTACTATTGGTTCGACCAAAACTAAGATTCACGTGGTTCAGTCGATTTAAAATGCGGTAGTAATTTCCCAATGCCTCGAACTTGTCCGTCTCAACCACCCGATTCTGAAGAAGATTGAATCTTGCACCTGTCAACATTGGAATAGTTTCCTGGAATGGTTGTATCGTCGTTCCTAATTGGTATGTTGGGTCTTGATGTTGAATCTCCTGCCCAAGCTCCAAAGACACCACATCTTTCTCTCCAAGTGAGTAAAACGCTTTCAGCTGATGTTCAATAGCCCAAGGTTTTTGAGCTTGCAGCGCTGAAATATCATTTGCTGTGGTTTCAACTTGCGATAGCTGATTAGATGTATTCTCAATGTTTGCCGCCCGCCCAAATAGTTCATAGCTCAAGTGCAGGTCATAATTGGGCGCATAGTCTAATGAAAATTTCCCTAGACCAGATTGAGTCTTTACCCGTGTACTTGATAAAAAAGACTCGTTCAACGTACCATTCTCTTGAAGATACGTTCGGTTTGAAAACGATCCGAAAGAATTGTTTGCAGAAGATCCAATTAGAAATCCGGCAAGCTTCAAACGTCTGTTCGGCGTGAGGCTGAAGTTGAATGCGCCAAGTTCATTTTTAAGTGATCGGGCGCTATTTCGTTCGGCCATAGGAATGCCTAACTGATCTGTCGAAACATTGAAATTTGAGCCATGGCCACCCATCAAACTGCTCAGCCCTCCGGCAAACCTGAAGTAATCGTTCATTGTGAAAGCCAGTGAGCCAATGTTGTTGGCATCTGCTATGAGATTCAGATTGGTTTTCTCATCGTAGTAAAACGCGTTGGCATGCGTTAGGTATCGGTTTTGTGAGCCTACAGCGCCGGTTACATCTCCAAAAACGATCTTCTTTCTATCTCCCTTGAGTTCTATATTCAAAGCCAGTGCATCACTGTCATTAAATCTTCTTAATGGACTGATGTCGTTGTAATTCTGAAGAAGCTGAACTTTGTCAACCACGTTGGCAGGGATATTTTTTGTCGCCAACTTCGTATCTCCTTCAAAGAATTCCTTGCCATCAATGAGCACTTTATCAACATCCTTTCCTTGAACTTTTATTTGACCTTCTTCGTCTATCTGGAATCCTGGTAGATCCTCAAGCACATCCTCTAACTTTCGTTCATCGCCCTGTGTGAAAGCGTCTGCTGTGTAGGTGATAGTATCACCTCGGATGGTTACCGGCATTTCTGCTACTATTTCCAATTCATCAAGTGAAATGCCTGAATTGGTAAGCAGGAAGGTAATCGGTTCATCATTAGATTTAGTGGGTTGAATGATTTGCTCAAATGCAGCATAGCCAATGAATGTAATCTTCAGCGTATATGTTTCGCCGGCCTGCAAGCTAAGCCTAAATTTCCCTTCCGTATTAGTCACCGCAAACCCAGACATAGTTTGAGTGTTAATATCCACAGCCATGACATTTGCAAACTGCATGGGTGCTCCTGTAGAGTCCCTTACTTCTCCTGAGAAGAAAATGCTTTTTTGAGCAGATGTTGATCCGATGAGCAACAGTATGCCCACTATAAATCCAATGATTCGATCCATTAATTTGAGTTTAAAGTTTTTTTTTGGAAAGTGATACTTGATTGATAATGCTTCTGATTTTGAGTGAAACTCAAAATCAGAAGCTATCTCTACTAGCGACATTGCTTAAATTCCTCGCCGTGTTTCGGAATTTGCAATGATGTCCTTGTTAGATCAACCACCAGAACTAATCATAATCATGGTTTCCTCCCCGTCTCCATGGTTTTGGTATTTTTTCATCATCTTCTGCGTCATTTCTAGTGACAACTTTTCGAAATCTTCAGCTGTTATTTTTTTACCCTTTTTTGGCTTTTCTATTTCCACACCCTTGGCAGGATTCAACTCCACTTTGGTACACAAATAGGTGATGTTACCATCGCTCATTTCTAAGATCAATCCAGGCAATCCCCAAAAATCATCTGGTCCATGAGGAACCGGGATTTCAGGTGTGTACCAGACCACTACTTGTGTGGTATCCATAACTGTTTCTGTTGATTGTCCCTCATCTGACATTGACATGGTCTGAACTTCACGAATGTTTTGATACACAGCTTCATGAACGGTATAGTCTCCAATCTTTTTCTGTTTTCCGGTCATTTTCCATTCCCTATCTTCCAGCTCATCCTTAATCAGAAAAATTTTACTGAATTGTTCTGTTTGCTGTAGATATAATTTTTCAGTCGTGTTTTTGTAGCTTACTCCACCACCGGTTGAAATAGTAATTTGCATGCCTCCCGAATTTGCTGAAGCAGCTCCGGCATCCAGGCTTTCTGCTTCTTTCCAAGTAGATTCAGTAAGATTGAACCTAAGTTCATATTCCCTTTGAAATTGCTTTTTTAGTTGGGCTTTCATTTGTTCCATTTGATCAGGTCCCATGCCCTCTCCTTGAAATTGGAATCCGGACATATTCCGATCTGACTTGTATGTAGCCATTCCCTTGAATTCCTGACTATGGCTACTATAGGATATAAATAGTGCAATCAGCACACCTAGAATTAATACTATACTTTTTTGTTCTTTTTTCATTACGCTAGATTTTTGTTTTGAGCAAAAGAATTGAGCTGAGTGCTAAGCGATGGTTAACCAGTGTTAACGAGTGTTAAGTTTCAATTCAACTCATTCTTAAGCTTCTATCTTTGTCATGTGAAAGGTATTTCAACGTTCAGAAACACGCTGGTCATCATCAGTGTTACGATCCTGCTAATCCTGGGAACGCAGGTATACCGTACAATCAATAATTATCAAATTAATAAGAGGCAGTTCGTTAATGATGTCCAGCTCTCACTGGATTTAAGTGTAGAAAAATACTATGCCGATAAAGCAAGAAGCCATTTTGCTGTGATGACTCTCTCAGATGGAGATTCTTTGGCGAGTCATGTGAGTGCAATTTCTTTGAGCATGGATAGTCTGGAGATCGATAGTGATGTTATCGTCACTGAGGATATTCAAACAAGAATTCATACGAATGGAAACGGCTTCCAGTATTCCTGGTCAAGCGATGGTGATGAGGATGTGACAGTGAAGAAAGAAATTAGAAAATTCGGAACGGACTCAGGTTCAGGTTCATTCATAAAAATAACAACCACAGATCTGGACTCTTTGGAGGATTTCGATTTTGCTTTTGCTAACTTCTCGAAACTCACTCAAAAAATCATGATTTCTTCTTCAGAGGAAAGGATGGATACTAAACAATTAGGCGCCTTGTTGGAAGAGGAATTTGAAAGGCGCAATCTATCAATTGGTTACAGATTTGATTATTCAAGCGGCCATTCTGAACAAAAGGAGGAAGTCACTGTGCAACTCACCAGTTTTCCATTGAATACAAAATCAAAGAGCACGTATCTGCTTCCGGGTGAGAGTTTGAATCTTTATTTTGATAATGCCACTTTACAAATCTTAAGACGAGGAGCAACAGATTTGATTGTTTCGTTTCTAATCGTTTTTTCAGTTATTGGCGCGTTGCTTTATCTCTACAGAATCATCAAAAACCAAAAGGAACTGGCCATGATTAAAGATGACCTGATCGGGAATGTGACGCATGAATTCAAAACACCGATTGCTACGGTATCTACAGCTCTGGAAGGAATTGCCAATTTCAATGAAGCCAATGATCCTGAGAAAACTAAGAGATACATTAACATGTCTCGAGATCAGTTGGTTAAGCTTAACCTGATGGTTGAGAAACTGATGGAAACCGCCACCATCGATTCGGGTGATATGGAGATCAGTAAAGTAGATACAGACCTGAGTGAAGTGGCTCGCAAAGTGGTGGACAACTTCCAACTCCGTGTTGGTGAAAAAACGTTGCAAGCTGAGTTACCAGAAGTAGCATGTTTGGCTGAGGTAGATCCATTCCATTTGGAGAATGTACTTACGAATTTGATAGACAATGCGATCAAATATGGAGGAAATGATATTCGCTTGACTTTGAAATTTACGGCAGGCAAAGTATCATTTCAGGTTATTGATAATGGTGGAGCAATAGACAAAGCATACCAGCAGAGGATTTTTGAAAAGCTCTACCGAATCCCGAAAGGCAACCAACATGATGTGAAGGGTTTTGGGATTGGTCTGTACTACACTAAAGCCATAATAGAACGCCATGAAGGTCAGATTAACCTGGATGTTTCTCCTGGCAGAACTTGCTTTACTGTGACCTTATGAGCGGAAAAAGCCAAATACTGCTTGCAGAAGACGAAGAAGCACTTGGGACGATTATCAAGGAAAGTCTTGAGACCCGCAACTTCGATGTGATCTACTGCAAGGATGGCGTAGAAGCCAAAGAACAATATCAGATCCACCAACCTAATATCCTTGTTCTGGATGTTATGATGCCTAAAAAAGATGGGTTCACTTTGGTTCAGGAAATCCGGAAACTGGATCAATGGATTCCGATCATTTTTCTCACCGCCAAATCACGGACCGAGGATGTTGTAGAAGGGTTTGGCTATGGGGCCAATGATTATCTTAAAAAACCCTTCAGTATGGAGGAACTAATAGCTCGAATAAATGCCCTACTAAAAACGCATGAGCCTCGGAAGGCCGATGGGCCAATGCAAATCGGTCAGTTCTCCTTTGATGCGAAAAAGCAAACCCTGACATTTGAAACCGAGGAGCAGTTTCTGACCCATCGGGAAGCAGAACTGTTGTTGACTCTTTGTCAAAATATTAACGAGCTCACTGATCGAAAGGAAATCTTAAATGCACTCTGGGGTACCGATGACTTTTTCAATGCACGCAGCATGGATGTCTTTATCTCCAAACTAAGGAAGCGACTCGCGCTAGACCCAAACATCCAAATCATCAATGTGCGTGGGTATGGGTATAAGCTGGTGGTGTGAGGCATAATCAGGAACCTCGGAGTGGCTCATGAGATATTTATTTGGAAAAATATTTCTCTTTTGATGTGAGTTTCGGGGAACAAAACCCACCGGTAGGACTCAGCAATCCGAAGATCACTGAGGTTTTACGCCCATGTTTGTTCAGATCGGCTAGTTTCTGTTACAAGTCCGTTGGATACATTGCTAAACAAGAGGTACATTTGAGTGCGGGATAAACGCAATAGTGTGTTATCCAGGATGCTGTATTTCATGAACTTAATATGATAACAGAATTTATTGGTATAGGATTGAATGAAAACCCAAATCAAAGTACGGGTAACTATATTCGGACTTCTTTGAAAGATATTCAATCTAACAAAATAACTTTTTTTACTGCTTTTTTAAGAAAAAGTGGATTAATTGAATTCCAAAAAGGATTAGTTAGGAAAGGGAGAAAAAACACCTTTTTTGTTGGCATTGATGAGCAAATAACCTCAAAAGAGGTACTAGAACTATTATTAGAGGCTGAATGCAAGTCACTCATGCAACTTTTTGGTTAAACAACAATTTTTTGATTACGAATATTGGTGATTCAAAATCTAATCTTTCTCCTATTTTCCGCGCTTTTTCAAAAGTGGTTCCCTATTGGGCTGATTGGCCGATTATTTTTAGAAATGGGTGTTGCAGGTCTATTTTTAGGCATGTATTTACGAAAGTTGAAGAACCGCTCAGGAACTATCTCTGTACAGATCATTTCTAAATCATCGGGGAAATATAATGTTGTTAAGCCTATTGGCTGTGGGCACTGCGAACTACAGATAGAAAAACTACCCTTTTTAGGGAAGCAGGAAATTGGGAGATTAGCCTAAGAGCAGAAATTGTTTGTCTCGGAGCATGACACGGTTGTGGAGGAGGTTTTTTCTGCCTTGAGTAATGCAAGTATAAGGACAGTCGGGCCAGAAAACATATTCGGCAGGATCTATCGTCATATCGGGTATGACAAGATT
>JAAEPI010000841.1 GCA_024232835.1 Cytophagales bacterium | reverse complement strand
TTGCCAATGGTTCCAGCCAGTAAGTGTTTCTGAAGCCACTACTTTCTTTCCGTAAATATTAGCACCGCTTGCAGATTCTTTGGTCACCCAAAATCGTTGCATGTTCCAGAATTCACCCATCGGCACGTCACAATTTCCAAATGCCTTCAAAGGATCAACTCTGGGATAACCTCCATGACCGGCTTCAGCAAAAAGTTTCATTCCGTGTTTATTTGACATTTCTGTGCCTTGAGCAAAGTGATTCTCAATCATCATATCGCTCACCAAGCGGCTGTAGTCTCCCCGAAAACGACCATCCAACTCTGTATTATCGCTGTTAAAACCACGAAGAAGTGGTAAATATGGCAATGGGTCGTAAGCATAACGCGATTTAAACTCTTTAATAAGATTTGGCGACCAATCTACCGCAGACCAAACTTCGTAACTGTCAACCTCAAGAAATTTTATTTGATTTTCCGGAGTGCTTACTTTGGCAAGCCTTGAAATTATGGTGTCGAAATGGTTTTTTGTTGCCCTTTTGCTTAGGTGGTCAATCATAGGTCCTACTGAATTA
>JAAEPI010000840.1 GCA_024232835.1 Cytophagales bacterium | reverse complement strand
TGAACGGGATGATCCACAGCGCGGGGGAGATCAAAGACAATTTCAGTTTGAAAAAGAATAACGAGGAGTTTAAAGCGGTTCTTGCTCCGAAGGTTGAGGGAGCAGTGAATCTGGATCAAGCCGCAAAAGAATTGGATCATTTGGACTTTTTCGTTCTGTTCTCTTCAGGGGCCGGAGCGACAGGCAACGCGGGTCAAGCGGATTACGCGACAGCCAACGCGTTTATGGATGCTTTTGCCAAGTATCGCAATTCTCTGCTTCAGTTACAAGAAAGAACCGGCCAAACGCTTTCCATTAACTGGCCTCTATGGAAAGAGGGCGGCATGGGAGTGGATAAGACCACAGAGAAGATGATGAAAGACAGCATGGGCATGGCGGCCATGGAGACTTCTTCGGGCATTGAGGCGTTTTATCAAGGCCTATCTTCAAAAGAATCCCAGGTGATGGTGATGGAGGGTCTGCTTAAGCGCATGAAACAGAAACTTCTGTTAATGCCTCAAAAGATTTCTAAACCAAAAACGACTGCTGCTTTCGCAGAGACCCCTTCAGGAATTGATGCCGGTCATTTGTTTGATAAAATTCAGCAAATGCTTTTGCAAACAGTTTGCAAAGTACTAAAATGTAAAATGGAAGATCTGGATGTCGACGCTGAGCTCAGTGAATACGGGTTGGATTCGATCATGTTGACGGATTTTGTCAACAGACTGAATCAAGAATACAAATTGGAGTTAATGCCTACGGTCTTTTTTGAGTATCCCACCATAGAAAGTTTCGCAAGATATTTGAGTGAGGAACATCAAGCCGTGTTTGACGAGAAGTTTGCCGTGCACACCCCATCTCAAAAGGGTGAAGTTCCAGAAGCTGAGTTTGAAGAAGCTGTTGAAAGTCCAAGGCTTCGCTCCCGGTTTGTAAAAACAATGATTTCATCTGCGTATGAGTCTAAAGTGTCCGAACCGATTGCGATCGTGGGCATGAGTGGTCAATTTCCGATGGCTAAAAATATTGAAGAGTTTTGGAACAACCTGAAAAATGAAAAAGATTGTATTCAGGAAATTCCCAAAGACCGTTGGGATTGGAAGAAGTTGTATGGAGATCCTCAAAAAGAGGTGAACAAAACCAATATTAAGTTTGGTGGATTTATAGAAGGGGTTGGGGAGTTT
>JAAEPI010000839.1 GCA_024232835.1 Cytophagales bacterium | reverse complement strand
CGCGAAATTTTGGCTAGAAAGTATAGAACTAACGCCGAAGTAGACCAAGCTATTAAAACAACAGATACGTCCACGTCCATCTCTGATTGCCAAGGCAAAGAAGTTAAAATAATTGGTCAAGCGATAGTGCGACTGAAGCAAGGCAGTGTATCATGTAACACCCCAATGCTATTATTGCAAGGTGATCAGACAAATATGGAGCCATTGATCGGCATGTACGGTTTAAAGCAATTAGGTCTACAGCTGACCACTATTGATAGGGAAGAATTGATAGGTCAAAGGTTAACTGCAGCTCAAAAAGAGGGGATTCCCATCATAGATGCCCCCGTTGAATTACCAAAAACTCGACATACGCAGATTAATTTGTTGAAACCATGTTTTTCTACCAAACCATTACAACTCGGTCCCCTACGGAGAGGAAAGATTCAAATGCAAACGCATGAGTCCACAGAGAAAGGGTCCTATTTATTTGTCCCCAGCCATATAGGAGAAGAAGCAGGGTTAAAAGTTGCTGCCATTTCTGTAAACAAACACGGAAAATTTAAATTACCAGTTCAAAATCCCAGTCCCCAAAAACCTGTCCGCATTGATATTGGTAGTACTATTGGTACAGTGGGCCAAGCCACCATTATATCAATGGATCAACTCCAAACGAAAATGTTCGAGAAGGAGGAGGGGTACCAAAGTAAATTGGAGGAAAGTTACCGTGTCCAGAGGGAAGGCTTGACAAATGGTAGAGTAGACAAATTATTAGAGGTATTACCATTTGGCCAGTCCGCTACGATCCCCGAGATAGAACTTGTCCAAGATGTGGTGAAAAATTTTAACGATGTTTTTGCGG
>JAAEPI010000838.1 GCA_024232835.1 Cytophagales bacterium | reverse complement strand
GTTTCAATGCCCAATTTTCCTTGTGCCACAATCTCATTGTATTCCATATCCATTTTCAACTTGGCTCCAAATAACCGGGACCATTCTGGGTTGGCATCTTCCATATGCACACCCACGTACCACTCTGGGTGACTGGCTTGTGCCATTTTGAACCACTGTGTGTGGCCCTCTGCTTCACTGACTCCCTGTGGAAATTTGGGTGGTGGAATCAATCCATAATTTCCCATACTAGGAATTTGGTCCAGTTTAATCTGTAATCCCCATGCCGCTTCGTCTTGCTGCCCCGAACTGCTCTTCATACAGAAACTGGTCTGCAATACTTGACAAACAGTCTTGGTGTACTCCTTTGAACCACGTCCTCATCATAATGGTCCTCCATGGGGATTCCAATGTACCAAAATGGAGGCAACTTGGTCTCCATAGCCTCACGAATGTGCATGGCTCTCCCCTCAATCAATTTCCAAATGTACCCTTTTGAGATGTTATATGCCATGTGGTACAAGTCCTCATACAATTGGGCTGCTCTCCATTCCACGAACCATGTCACAAACAAATACATCATCTCTTTTACCAAAACTGGGGTCCAATCATTTGCATACCAGCTGGCTTGATTTTGGAAAAGAGCTCTGATCAATTCCAAGTGGTTCTCGCAACCTCGTCTTTTCCAACTTCTAATTCCCATCCAATTATTGAATATGCTCTTGGGCATCTGATGGGATGGTGGCGCCAAGTACATGTTGATCACTATGGTCACTTCCATATCCTGCACATATGGCTCCAGCATTTCCATGATGTGCCCCCGTCGAACTACGCAGTTTGAGCTTCTAACCAACTCAATCGGTGCTGTATCGTCTGAAAAAATACCGTTTTTGGTAAGAAAAAAATACCTCCCGGGCCATGCTGACCTTTTTGAAAAAATTACCAATGGCCGCGCAACGAAAAATACGGAACAAATGGAAGCTTCCTGGGTAAATCAGACACGGCGCTTCCATTTCCATGGCCTAAGTATATTAAAGTAGATTTTGTGGTGAATGTAGGAATAATCTTTTTGTTTCCGGTTTTGGGTTCTTTTTCCAATAAACGGGGAAAGCCCCCTTTGCGCTTCCGAATTGGTCAACATTCCATCACATAGTTGGGCCCTTCGCAAACTCCTCGCGCGACTGGTCGATGTCTTCATCAACATCCAATCTAATTTTGACGTACAATCCAGCCGAAATTGGCGACTTTCTCAACAATTTCAACCTGTGTGTTCGAGTGTTGGGGGACGCAGTAGGAAGCACAAACGCATCGAAAGGAAAGCGAAAGCATTGAAAGGGAATTTGGAGTCG
>JAAEPI010000837.1 GCA_024232835.1 Cytophagales bacterium | reverse complement strand
TCGCCATTTCTTCACTACATTCTCCAAAAATTCCGCGCCAGAAGTGTCAATCAAATTGATATTATTAGCAACGATGAGAAGGTGGTTTTCTTTTCTGTTGAAAAGTGCGTGCATCTCATCTGCCACAGATTCTACTGCTCCAAAAAAGAGCGACCCTTCCACTCGATAGATCATCAGTTGTGGGCAGGGTTTAATATGAGAGTATTTCGCTAAATTTCTAAACATTCTTTTCTTCGTCAGATCATCAGGAGCGATCTCTACAAATCGAGGGTTGGATGTCTGATTAAGATAAAATATCAGAGAAAAAAGAATACCTAGATAAATGGCATACTCCAACTCGAGTGTGAGTGTAGCGATCAGGGTAATAAGAAGGACGGAAGATTCTCGTTTGCTAGTTCTGAGTATTTTTTTGATATGGTGGAAATCAATCAAATTATAAGCAACCAATAAAATAATACCTGCCATGGCAGGTATTGGGAGATAGGCTGCCAGAGGTGCGGCAAATGATACGATAATCATCAACAGTCCTGCAGCAAAAATGGCTGACATTGGGGTAACTGCCCCCGAAGAATAGTTAATGCCAGTGCGGGTAAACGATCCAGAGCCTGCATAACATGAGAAGAAACTACCAACGATATTTGAAAGGCCCTGTCCAACAAATTCCTGATTACCATCAATACGCTGGCCGGATTTGGTTGCTATCGAGCGGCTAATTGCCACAGCTTCTATAAGGCCAAGCAGAGCAATGGCGAAGGCATTAGGGAATAAACCTTTCATCTGTTGCAAGTCAATGATAGGCATAGAAAATGGAGGAAGACCTGTTGGTAATTCGCCTATAGTGGCAATTCCATGTTCTGATCCAATGTAATAGGCCACAATACTCCCAATGATCATAGCCAAAAACATATTAGGTGCTGGCTTATAAAGCCTTTTGATAATAATAGCAAAGATCAAAGTCACAAGCCCCACTGTCAGGACATACATGTTTGTCTGACTAATTCCACTGCCCAATTGCCAGAGTGTTTGCCCGAAAGATGCTCCATTAGATACTTCAATTCCCAGGAGGTGTTTTAGCTGGCTTGCCCCTATGAGTAGAGCTGCCCCTGCCGTAAAGCCAATGATAACGGAGTGTGAAACGAAATTGACTAAAGCACCAAGACGTGCTAGTCCAAGTGCCAATTGGATTAATCCCGCAACTAATGTGACAACTATTGCAATCTGTACAAATTCGGGAGTTCCTTGAGTTGTGTAGGGGCTTACAGCAGAAAAGACAACTATAGAGATTGCTGTTGTCGGACCACTAATCAGGTGCTTGCTTGACCCAAAGAGTGCCGCAACTATCGGCAAAATCATAGCCGTATACAATCCGTTGATCGGCGGCATTCCTGCAATCAGCGCAAAAGCAACTCCCTGAGGTAAAACGACAATCGCTCCGGTAAATCCAGCTAGTAGGTCGGAACGAATGGTTCTGGCATTCAGCTCCCCGATCCAGTTTAGAAAGGGAAAATAATTTCGCATCATTAATCTTTGAGATAGAATTGATCAGCAGTCGGTTTCAATACACGAGCAAACCACAAAGGCCTTCGCAGATTGTCAGGACCTGGTGCGGGTCTAGTCATATCCATCCATTTTCGGTAAACTTCTTGAGATTTTGCCGTATCCACAAATATGTCACCGTATCGATCGTCAGAAGTCACTTTTTCAAGCCTTACTTTCTGATGCCAACAGTGCATTCCACTAATTGGATCGGGGTGAACAGGGAATGTGATGTTTTGATGTACACCGCCATCACTCCAGAAAATCCGCGACGAATCACGGTCTTTGCTTTTGAAAGGTCGAATCCCCTGAAGGATACTCATTTTCCAACCCGATCCATTCTTATCAATAGAAACGGTGCTAGTAGCCCAACTATTACCTTCCTGATCTTGAGGTCTACGCCACCTACCTAAGTGGTGTGAGCAAGCAATAACTCCGGGTTTCATCCCTTCAGTCACCCAAACACGATCCACGAAGTATCCGATTTCGGTGTTCACCTTTATCATATCACCATCTGTCAAATCAAATTTCTCCGCATCCTCATGATGCATCCAAATGGGGTTGCGATTGGCAATTTCTGTGAGCCACTTTGCGTTTCCTGATCTACTGTGAATCAATACTGGTAGCCTGAAAGTCGGTATCAATGGATAATCGCCTTTGTCACGATCCATTTCTTCCTCATGGACGTGGCTCTTGATGTATTTGGGAATGTCATATTCGGGCCATTTCCAATCCACCATAGTTTGGGAGTAGAATTCTTGTCTTCTTGAAGGTGTTGGGAAACCGACAACAGCTTTACCAGCTACTTCAATCCCAATATTTTTTCCGTCCTTACTGATGACCCTCGTTTTTGGATCGACAGTTGATCCTTTAAGATCCTGCTCAGGTACTTCATTTAAGTTTTTTTCGTATGAAGTCTTTTCAATTTCGAATGCTCCGTACTTGCGCATATAATCGAGAGCGGACAGGTCTTCTTTCTCAGCAGCTTCAGGCAGACCTTTTACGTTTTCAAAAATGAACTGATAGTATTCGTCAATGTTTATTTTTTCGCCTTTCCTATAAGGCGATTCAAAGTGTTTTCTGATGCCCAAACTTCCGTCAGAATCAATTCGCCAAGACAGCTCAATCCAGAATTCATCTTCCTCCCATACCTCACCAGGATTTACGTCGTAGGTAAATTGAAAAGGAGTTCCTTCCCTTCGTGCAAACTCCCTAAGTACTGGCTGCCGAAACGCAATCCACATACCGCTATGGGTTTCATAGCTGTTAATATCATGTCTCTCGGATGCATGCCCCATTGGAAGTACATAATCTGCAAAGTAGGAGGTCTCATTCCATGTGGGGGTCAGTGCGATGTGCATATCTACCATGGATTTATTACTTAGCGCCTCAATCCAGGAAAAGCCATCTGGATATGTCCAGACCGGGTTGAATACTCGAGTAAAATAGACAGCAAGTTTGCCTCTCTTCTCCTTTAGGAAATGTGGAAGTATCTGACTCATTTCATGGAAAGCCAACGGGAATTCCACTGGATAATGCATCTCATTCCAGAATTTTTGAGAAGGGGGTACGTCAAAAAAGGTAGGTTTGAACTTGTTCCAGGCACTTGGAGAAGTCCCTCCCACTGTACCAACTGCTCCGGTCAGAACACTCAGAAATTGTAAGCACCTCGCTACAGCCCACCCGCCTAAATTTCCACTGCCTGCACTTCGCCAGTTGTGACATGCAAAGCGAGTCCCAGCCATGCCTATTTCTCTGGCCACTTCAACAATGGTATCTGCTTTTACCCCTGTTTCAGATTCAGCATACTCTGGAGTATATTCTTCATATTCTTCAAGAGTTTTTTCAATGTAATTCTCAAAAGTGTAGTCCAATTTTGGGTGCTTTGCTTCAAGATATTCTTCCCAGTTGACCCAATTCTCCATGTAGTCTCGATTATAGAGTCCTTCTTCAAGTATCACTTTGGCCATAGCTAACAATGCTGCTGCTTCTGTACCCGGGTAGGTTGGCATCCAGTAATTTGACATACTGGCCGTATTCGAAAGACGAGGATCCATCACTGCCAGTTTTGCCCCTTTCATCATTCCTTCCATAATTCGCTGAGCATGTGGGTTGAAGTAGTGACCAGATTCCAGATGTGCGCTGATCAACAAAATGAACTTAGAATGTGCATGATCGGGTGACGGGCGATCATAGCCTTGCCAAATATTGTAGCCGAATCTTGCTCCTGACGAACAAATATTTGTGTGACTGTTGTGGCCATCCACACCCCAGGATTGAAGAACCCGATCCATGTATCCTTCATGACCGGGTCGACCCACATGATAAACTATTTCATTGTTTCTTTCTTCTTTAAGAGCCAATCTGATTTTACCAGCAATATCATCAAGGGCCTCATCCCAACTGACTTTCTCCCATTTTCCAGATCCACGATCACCTTTGCGCTTCATCGGATGCAGGATTCTTTCTGGGTCGGTAATTTGATTGATGGTTGCGGGACCCTTGGCACAATTTCGCCCTCGACTTCCGGGGTGGTAGGGATTCCCTTCAAATTTTCTCACATTGCCTGTAGTGCGATCTACATATGCCAGTAGTCCGCAGGCAGATTCGCAATTGAAGCATGTTGTTGGGACAATGCTGTAATTCTTCTTTTCTTTCCTCGCCCAACCTTTGGCCTCATATTCTTCCCAATCATCCCATTGATCTGGAGGTGGATATTTTGACAGATCACCAGGCTCGTTCAACGAGTCAATGGCTGCCTCTTCCTCATCATGTAGGCCGGGAATAATCTTAAGGCTTTCTGCGATTTTTTCAATTAAGCTTGGATTGTGTTTATATGCCATTTCTAATAACTCTTAAGTAAGTGAAATTCGCTGAGGAGCCTCAATCCAAACTTTTTCCGTAAGGTAAATTCCCACAAGTGAGAGACCAGCAGCACCAACTGCCATGCTACTCAAGCCGATAAGAAGCAATCCAATAGGAAGAAGATTAGTTAACACCAGTACGCCGATCCAGAAAAGATTCGTATAGGGCCCTTTCAAGATCATTCTTACAACGAGCTTGGCATCTTCTGTCGGGTGGGTGATTGTTAATTCCACCAACATGGTCAGGACGTTCAAGGTGAGTGCTCCAATCAGCACATTGGTTGCCAAACTTGTCCATTGCTCTGATACATAAATAAATAGAGTCATGATAAGAATTGCAGCGGATCCAGCCATCAGACTGTGCACTAGCATATGCAGCACCATGCTGGGATTTTGCCAAAAATCTCTGCCTTTTGCCTGAGCAAATAAGAAGGCGGTGTACACTGCCACCAATACTCCGAACAAAAATCCACCCCAATAACCAATCGTCTGTAGAAGTGAAATGTCAAAATAAATGCCCGCTAGCCAGATTGTAACCAATCCACCAAAAATGGTAATCGAGTATCCACCTTTCACCAACCAGCTTTCCCAATGTGGTCGAAGTAGCACATATAAAAATCGCTTTGGCTGATCCAAATCCATCACCAAAAAGAGGCCAGTAAGCGATAAAAAAACTAATGAAATGATTCCCCCTGTAAGGGCGAATTCTCTGGAAAGATCGAACCCCAACATTTCGCCAAAGAACATAAGCAGAAAAATACCGGCTGAAATAGCCTTGGTCATAACGTATGCGTATACTTCCCAGCCCCATAGTATACCTTTGTCCGGGGTATCATACACACGACGGGCTTTTGCTGATTGCATGATTACTTCCACCTGTTTCTTGTCGGAATTACCTCCATAAGTTGCTTCCTTGCTCGAGGGAGAATGACCTTTCAGATCTTGAATCATGGAAATGAGATCGCTTCCTTCCGTTAGCCTCTCAGCATACTTGGCATAATGTCCGACACCCGTAGCTTGTGATCCCCAGATGTAGGAGTTGGATCGCTCAGTGGCTGATGGATTCAAAGAAGCCTCATCACCATCAATGTAGTAAACGTTGGGTTTTGTTCCTTTCTCTGGCTTCCGCATTTTCACTTGCTGGGTAGCAATCAACTGGGCAATTTCTGTCTCAGGATTTTCCATGTCTCCAGAAATGATTGCATGTTCCGGACAAATATTAACGCAGGCCGGTTCTAAGCCAATATCAGTTCTATGCGCGCAGTAATTGCATTTTGCAGCTGTTTTCGTTTCAGGGTCAATGTATAGCGAGTCGTATGGGCATGCTTGCATACATGATTTGCAACCGATGCAGCGGTCGTTGTTAAAATCAACAATTCCATCATCTCGAGAGAACAAAGCCTCTGTTGGACAAATGCTCACGCACGGTGCATCTGTGCAGTGATTACATCTGGTTACTGAAAAGACCCTTCGAGTATTCGGAAATGTTCCTTTTTCAGTTTGTTTGACCCAGGTACGATTCACACCCACCGGAACAACATGTTCGGATTTACATGCCACCGTGCATGCATGACATCCAATACATTTCCTATTATCTATTACAAAACCAAATTTCATAAAACATGACTGATGTAGAAATATATGAACATTTATTGATAAATAAATATGTCCATTGAACTATTTCAGCAAACCTCCTTACTTTTATTAGGAAAAGTGTCTGATTCATTTTCATTCAGACAATCTACCAAACATTTATAATCCTTTTCTATCAGCAAGGCTAGCACATCTCCATTAGGTAAATCGAAGGTGTTTTCAAGCTGAACCTCATCGGTTTGAATCCACCTAAAAGCATCCGGCTCAGGAATCGAAATGGATAGTGAGGTGCTTTCCAAAACGGCCTCAAATCTGTCGGTGATTCTCAGCTCATATACGAATCTCTCACCTTCAGGAAAACTAACACTATCTTGAACATGAGCAGTCTGCTCTAAAGTTTTCACTTCTTCCTGCATCAACCGCAGACGTATAGAATTTCCTCTGGTTCTGAGCTTTATTGTCACATTATGTTTGTCCGAAAAGATACAACTTTTTGAAATAAAAATTTCTGTAGAAATAAGAAATTTGACTATCCAGAGATGCTAAGTAGGGTCTGCTGAGAAACCATAAAATCAGTACTGGAGTTGCAAAAAGGGAATAAATTCTTGATTTTGAGTGGACTAAGTGCACGATAAACTAAAGAATACTATGAAAAGGCATGCACCTTTCCCAAAGTTCACGAGTGATCGACAACTAACCATTGAGGGATTGGAGACTCCATTCCATCGCAATCTGGATCCTGAGAACCGCTGGGTTGTTATGGTCCGTCAGATTCCTTGGGATGAACTATCTCAAATTTACCTAAAACATTTTCCACGCAAGGCAACAGGCCACCCTGCTTTGAGTCCCCGTGTAGTCATTGGTGCGGTGATCATCAAACACATGTGTAATCTGGATGTTCGGGAGACCATAAGCCAGATCAATGAAAACATGTATATGTAGTACTTTTTGGGATATAGCAGTTTCACATCGGCCAACCCATTTGATCCCTCGCTGTTCGTGGAAATTCGCCGTAGGCTGGGAGAGGAGATTATTGTAGAGGTGAACCAGCGGATATTGGCCTTAGCCGAAACAGATAAGCCATCGGGCAAGCAAGAGGATAATTCACCGGACAAGTCTGAGGGCTTGGCAAATAAGGGCAAAGTGATCATGGACGCAACAGCCTGTCCTCAGGATATCGCTTACCCCACAGACCTGAACCTGCTTTCGGAAGCTCGTCAGATTAGCGAGCGGTTGATCGATAAGTTGTATGACAAATCACTTCACCAAAAGAAACCAAGAACCTATCGTCAAATAGCAAAGACTGCTTACCTGAGGGTAGCTCAAAAGAAAGTCAAACATGGCAAGGTTTTGCGCAAAGCCATCAGAAAGCAACTTGGCTACCTGAGAAGAAATCTCAAATCAATCGGTAAACTCTTGGATGTGTTGGAGGATTATCCAACGATTCCTTTAGGAGGGAAAGACCACAAATCGCTTCTGGTTATTCAAGTTTGTATGATCAGCAGATTCAGATGTATAGCACAAATACTCATTCAGTAGCAGATCGTATCGTTAGCATTCATCAGCCTCATGTCCGCCCGATGGTCAGAGGGAAGTTAGCACGTAAGGTGGAATTTGGGGCTAAGATTCATCTTTCGCTGGTGGATAGATTTTCTTATTTGGATACCATATCATGGGATGCTTTTCATGAAGGCAAGGCGATGATGGATTACATTGAGAAGTTTCGCCTACGCTTTGGTCATTACCCAGCAGAGGTATTGGGAGACAAGGCCTATTGTACTCGGGAGAATCGAAAAACCTCAAACGGCTTGGCATAAGGCTGATCGCCAAGCCACTGGGAAGACCAAGGGCGGTGACAGAGAATCACGTAAGGCCAGGCGAGTGAAACCCCATTGAGGGCAAGTTCGGCTAGGCTAAGACTGCTTATGGAATGGATCGGATTAAAGCCAGTCTCAAAGACACCTCTCAATCATGGATCGCCTCAATCATTTTGGTGCTCAACCTGGTCAAATTGGCCGGGCTGGCATCTCTATGTTTACTGTCGAGTTTTTCAGCAAGTGCAAGGGTCTTTGTTAGAGTGCAGATCGCTGTATTTATATTTATGAATAGAATGAGAAATTATCATCACTTCTCATTCTATTCTCGCTGAGTTTCTCAGCAGACCCTACTTAATTTTGTGATTACTCTAGGCAATACCGATGACAGGGAGCCTTTGAAGAATGCCGCATTCATTAAAGCTCTCAAAGGAAAGCTCTATGCTGATAAAGGGTATATCTCAAAGGAATGGACCAAAGTTTTGTTCATGGACGGGCTACACTTAATCACTAGTATCAGGAACAATATGAAGAATGTCTTGATGGAGCTTAAGGACAAAATTCTATCGAGGAAAAAATCAGTCATAGAAACGGTCAATGACGAACTCAAAAACATCTGTCAGGTGGAGCATTCCAGACACAGATCTTTCACTAACTTCATTACTAATCTGGTCTCCGGACTTATTGCTTACTCTTTCTTCCCTAAGAAACCAGCTATCAAATACGAGCCCATCAAAACAACTCAATTAGCCACTTTTTAAATCGGGTTCAGGTTATAAGCATATTTCGAGCTGAAGCTCGTGAAGTACCGTGCCTATGGCTTGGCAGGGATGATGTGCCTGAGGCTAACATGAAAAATGCCAAAGGCATATTTCAATGTGCAGGAAAAATCATCAAATACTCTTGAAATGCATGTACTTCAACGCTTGAAACAGCTATCTTAGTCTTTGATAATCAATCTGTTAAGTGTTTTTCAGCAGACCCTATCTACACTTCTCCACGGCCTCTTGAAGCCGCTCGGCAGTTGGTGGTTTTTGGACAAAATCCACATACTCGATATCGTACTTTTCCATGATTTCCTCAACATGACCAGAGACAACAATAATTTTCGGTTGATGATCCATCAATTCCATGAAATCAGGGCCATCTAGGCCGGAAATATTAATATCCAAAAACACTATGTCCGGTTTATGCTTTTCAATATTCATTACAGCATCCGTGGTACCACCGTACGTCCCAATATGATTGATGTCCGGGATTTTATCAAGATACCGTTGAAGCAAAAGTGCGAAATCTGGATCGTCTTCTACTATAATATAACTCATTGAAGCCATAGCTCTACCTCTTCTTTGGTTGGGTTTTGAATATCCTTAAGTTTCATTTTTTTACGCATGCCACACATATCATTGTGTAGTTTAGCAGCATTCAGTTCTTTCAAAGATGTAATTGTAAGGTAACCTAATTTTTGAATAATTGGAACTAATTCCGGTCGTACTCCAATTTCTTCATATTCTTCATTAGTGGCAGTGTTTACTTTCTTTTCCGGTCTCATTTGAGGAAATAATAATACGTCCTGTATTGAATGAGAATTAGTCATTATCATTGACAAGCGATCTATGCCAACGCCAAGCCCTGCCGTTGGTGGCATGCCATATTCTAAGGCTCGAAGAAAATCCTCATCAAGGGTCATTGCTTCATCATCTCCACGTTTTCCCAGCTCCAATTGTTCTTCAAATCTTTGCCGTTGGTCAATAGGATCGTTTAATTCGGAGAAGGCGTTGCATATTTCCTTACCGTTGCAGACAGCCTCAAATCTTTCAACCAGGCCTTCTTTACTCCGGTGTTTCTTTGCCAAAGGAGACATTTCAACCGGATAATCTGTAATGAACGTGGGCTGTATTAATTGCGCTTCACACTTTTCTCCAAAAATCTCATCAATCAACTTTCCCTTACCCATTGTTTCATCCATCAGTACTTCCAGCTGTTTGGCAGTTTCTCGAAGCTTCGCCTCGTCCATTTCCGAAATATCGATCCCTGTAAAATGCTCAATCGCCTCGAACATAGTGAAACGTTTCCACGGCCGCTGAAAATTTATGACCTTATCTCCAACTTGTACTTTGGTGGTGCCATGAAGATCAATAGTCACTTTTTCTACCATCTCCTCCACCAAGCCCATCATCCATTCATAATCTTTGTAAGCCACGTACAACTCCACTTGAGTGAATTCTGGATTATGAAATCGAGACATCCCCTCGTTCCTAAAATCCTTAGAAAACTCAAACACACCATCAAATCCTCCCACAATCAATCTTTTCAGATAGAGCTCATTTGCTATACGCAGGTAGAGAGTCATATCCAATGTGTTATGATGGGTCTTGAATGGCCGAGCGGCGGCTCCTCCATACATTGGTTGTAGGATGGGGGTTTCAACTTCTAAATACCCTTTATCTGCCAGATACTCACGCATTGAGTTCACCAACTGTGTTCGCTGAATAAAAGTCTTTCTGATTTCAGGATTTACAACTAAATCCACATAGCGCTGACGATAGCGTTGCTCCGGGTCGCTAAACGCATCGTGTGTTTGCACATTTCCTTCTTCATCTTCAGTTTCTTTTACAACTGGCAAAGGCTTGAGCGATTTCGTTAGCAATCGCAACTCCTCAACATGAATTGAGATTTCACCTACTTTGGTTGTAAATACATACCCTTTGATACCTATAATATCACCAATGTCCATCTTGCGTTTAAAAACATCATTGTATAGTGACTTGTCCTCGTCTTTGCAGATGTCATCTCTTCTTAGGTAAATCTGTATCCTGCCTTCCTGATCCTGAATTTCCGCAAATGATGCTGAGCCCATTAGCCTTCGACTCATTAGCCGTCCGGCGATCGATACTTCCTTAAAGTCATCGGGATTCGATTCAAATTTTTCTAGTATCAAATTAGTACTTGTGGTAATTTCAAATAATTCTGCTGGATAGGGGTTTACTCCCATGCCCAACAATTCTTCTCTAACTTTCCTGCGTTGCAGTTCCTGTTCGCTCAGTTGCATAATTTATTTCTCAATTACTTGCCCATCTTCTTTTTAGTTCTTTCTTCACTAGAGTAAGCTCCCTACTCCCTTGACCTTTCATGGCTGTATTTTCTTCTGCTCGCCTAAAAAGGTATGGCATTACTTTCTCAATTGGTCCATACGGAACGTATTTCGCAACATTATATCCAGCATCCACCAAATTGAAAGAAATATGGTCGCTCATACCTAGCAACTGTGAGAAAAACACTCTCGGGTCATTCTTTTTCACATTATACTTATCCATTAGCTCCACCAAATAAGCGTTTGAGAGTTCGTTATGGGTGCCTGCACAGAGACCGATATTGTCAATGTTTTTAATGCAAAATTCCAGTGCTGCATCATAATCACGATCAGTAGATTCCTTGTCAGCTTGAATAGGATCCTCATATCCCATTTCTTCTGCGCGAGCTCGTTCACGCTCCATATACGCCCCTCTTACAAGCTTTGCTCCAAAATGGAATCCCTCTTCTTTTGCTCGGGCAGCTGCATCCATTAATTTAAGAAGAGAATCTTTTCGATAAAGTTGATACGTATTGTAAACCAGAGCATAATCTTTATTGTATTTGGACATCAATTCATAGGTAACTTCGTCCACCACATCCTGCATACATGTTTCTTCAGCATCGATCATAAACATGATACCGCTGGCTTTAGCAGCAATGGTAATTTCTTCAGCGCGCTCCTGAAAATAACTCAACTTGCTTTTTTCTATTTCTGTAATTGTCTCTCCGGCTTGAACCCTAGTCATAACGTCCAAAGGACCAATCCCTGTAGGCTTCACCACGCTAAACGGTATATTTTTATCCTCCTTGGCGGCTTTGCATACTTCCACAATTTCCTTGCACGTTCGATCAAAACTTACCTCATTTGATTCTCCTTCTACTGAATAATCCAGAATTGTCCGCACTCTATATCCACCCAATTCCTCTACTTTCTTTTCACAGTCAGAGATAGATTCACCTCCACAAAACTGATAGAAAAGTGTCCTTTTTATTAATCCCTTGATCGGCAACCCAACTTTCAAGGCCCAAGACGTTAATTTCATCCCAATTTGCACCAACCACGTATACTGCATGGTGGAAAAAACCAAGCGTGACTTCTTTAAATCCTCGTCTGACTTTGAAGCAAACGCCACCTTAGTATTGTCTAACTGAATCGTTTGTTTTTGCATAGTTTTGAAAACGAACTCGTAAAGATATTAAACCGCACTATTACCATTAATGGTTTTTCCTGAATACCTTCATTTTTCTACCAGCCCAGACCGAACACTTATTGAAGTTACTGAAAAGTTGTCTCCAGATCTGGTAGCAATTCTCGTCGATGAGCATACCAAAGAACGTTGTTTTTCAAATTTGAATATTCCACCTGTTCAGCTTATTGAAATATCCAGTGGGGAGAAAAACAAGACCTTTACGACATGTGAGAAAATTTGGGAGCAAATGACTGAATTGGGTATGTCAAGAAAATCTCTACTTATTAATCTGGGTGGGGGAGTGATCGGCGATATGGGTGGTTTTGTAGCTAGCACTTTCAAGCGAGGAATTCAATTCATCAACATTCCCACTACGCTCCTCTCCATGGTGGACGCAAGTATCGGAGGTAAACTAGGGATTGACTTTCAAGGGCTGAAAAATCATATCGGTTTGTTTAGTGATCCTGCTGCTGTAATTATTTCGCCACAATTTTTGCAAACCCTGCCAAGAGAGGAACTAAAATCAGGATTTGCTGAAGTGTTGAAACATGCGCTAATAGCTGATTTGGATTACTGGGAAACTGTGAAACAAATTGATCTACCAAATGCAAATTGGGATGAGATAATTAAAAAGTCGATCGTCATAAAAGCAGCAGTGGTATCAAACGACCCTTATGAAAACGGAAAGAGAAAGATCTTGAATTTTGGACACTCCTTTGGCCATGCAATTGAGACCCATTTTTTGGAAACAGAACAACCACTGTCGCATGGCGAAGCAGTTGCGGTCGGGATGGTTTTGGAGGCTCATATTTCATTTGAAAAAAAATTACTCCCCGAGCATAAGCTAAAAGAAATAGAAGAGGTAATTCGTCAATATTTTGATTTACCCGATTTACCCAATCTGGAAGTACTACTTCCTCTTATACGGCAAGACAAAAAGAACAAGAACAACGCCTTGAATTTTTCTTTGTTAAATGGAATTGGAGATTGCAAATACGATGTGGAGGTAGATTTGCACTCCTTGACGAGTGCTTTGCATTATTACAAAAAGATTAGATAAAGAGGTTAGATCGCTCTTTCTTTACCTCTTGATCATTCTTTTTGCTTTTCTTAGGACTGGAGAATAGAATAGTCACCAAACCGATTAGCGCAGCTATTATTAAAGTCCCTATAGTTCTGGATTTTACCATACTCTGTCTAACGCAAAAACGAGACCAAAAGATTGATTTCTAAATACTAACATCCGAGTAAAATCAGATTCACCGTAAAAGGGTCGATTTTGATCAATCTAGG
>JAAEPI010000836.1 GCA_024232835.1 Cytophagales bacterium | reverse complement strand
CAAATTCACAAGCTTTTGTATGTCAAAAAGTTGTTTTTGGCACTTTTTCTGAACATTTATAGCCGATAATTGTTTCAACAACTTCTTCTTCATTGCCACTCTTTCTTTGTACTTCTTTTTGATTTCAAGACCTTTTTCTGATTTGTAAAATACCCTTCGTTTCTCGTTAGCCTCTCTCTTTTTCTTTTTTCCGATGTTACCTCGATCACATGTACAGGTCTCTACATCATGCAGATCATACGCATTCCAGTTAGGCTTCTCCTCAAGATTTAAGTGCTGTGCAATTTTACCCGATATCCAATTTCTTATCACCGAACACTCTTTACCTCTTTTGTGTCGGTGATGATCAGAAATAGGTTGTCTATCATAGTGAGTATGAGGACCTGATACTAGACCATCAGAGCCACGCCTCAAGGAATGTTGTCCATCACTGCAAGCTACATATCGTAATACACCAACAGCATGATCCAAGCATTTGATTTTCTTGAAAGTATTCTTCTTGGATGAAAATTGTATTTTGTGCCGCCATAATTTTTGTTTCCAACTAGTTAGCTTCCCTGACGTAAAGTGAACAAGACCATGCCAGTGAAAGTGACTCGCCGATTTGTCAGGAGCTATCAACTTACATCGACACCAAGCGTAGACTTTAAGATTGGGTATTGCAAGGATAATCGATAAGTCTTCCAAGCTTATAATTGCATGATACCATTCATCATCTCTAGACTCCCAATCGTTAGCTACTTCTTTATAATCGAATGTCTTCAAATCAACAGATAAAATCAGCTTCTGATACTCTTCGTCAAGCATTTTGAAAGTGAAAATGATGAAAAGTAGCAAGTTCAGAGAGATGTTTCACTTTCAACAGTAAAATCAAAATTAGTGTAACTTGTCTACAACTTGTATTTATAGACAATTTCTTCATTGTTGCTCAATCAAATGTTTTGATTGGTTGGAATAATTCTCTCTTACTTCCAAATATGGTTTTGGGAAATCACGTGATCTAACAGAAGAATTAAGTGTTACGTACTATCCTTAGAAGTGGAGACAGATCATGTCAT
>JAAEPI010000835.1 GCA_024232835.1 Cytophagales bacterium | reverse complement strand
GGAGGAAAAACATTGGACTGAAGCTCAGCATTGCTATAGTCTACCATTTCTACATCTCCACTTATAAACCCCAGCTTTCCTAAAAATACAGTTGCCCCTAGATTCAATTTTGCAGGAGTTTTAATCTTATATTTTGCCATATTAATATCACTTTGATATTGACCCACGTCTTCTTGAAGATCATAGATATTGGTGGACATATCATCGTTAGGGTTGTTTAGGTCATCATATTTATAACTACCCCAGTTACTTGTTAGGGTAAAATCACTTTCTTCTTTAATAGTTAAAAACGTTGGAGACTGATATGACAAACCAACCGTAATCACTTGAACTGGCCTAACAATTAAACCAAATTTAGTATTTATCCCAGCTCCACGAGAGACTAAATTTTGTGCCAAGGAGAAGGAATCGAACCAAGGGTCTATTTCGAAAACTCCTTCATTGTCGTAAAAGCCAAACTCATTTTCATCAAACGTTCTTTTTCGTTTGAAATATAAAGTTTGGATGCCAATACCTCCTCCAAAATATAATTTATCATCGTAATTGCCTCCCCAAGAAAGGTTGAACTCATATTGACCGCCCTGCTCCAAAATTAACTCTTGCTGATATGGAACACTTATGATAGGAGAAGCAAATTCACTAAATTCGCCTGATTGATTTGGTGAAATTACCCCAGAATTGAGTTGGAAATTACTAAAATCATAAGGATCAAATGATCCATCGAAAGAAACTTCATCAATCATAAATTGCTCATAAAATCCATTCTCCAAAGCATCATTAGTCCCGGAATAATAGTTATCAACGATATCATCAATTAGTGTAGTTCCACTCTCTCCCTCGTACCTAAATTCTCGATTGAAATCATTGATCTTGGATAGTGAAATACCCAGCGATCCTCCCTTAAATTTCTCTTCCGTAAATCGCCCTTTACCGTAATTGATGACGAACCCTGCATTATTTACCGAAAAGATATTTTTAAAATTTGGGGTAGTAAGACCAGCAAATTCATCATCCGAATTTTCGAATCCCAGACCCAAAGTGAAGGTTGCCGAGCTCTTGTTGAAGAAACCAAGTCCTGCTGGGTTGGAAGTGGCTAAACTCATGTCACCACCAAGCGAAACCTGAGCCCCGGCAAGGCCTTGCATTCGAGCGGTACTTCCTATTAAATAGTCAGTTTGACTGTATTTAAGTGCATCCTGATAGTACCCGAACGGGGCTGACACCTGAGCGGAGGCCTGAAACGAGCAGACGACTAGCAGGCTAAGTGTAATTAGCTTTAGATTTTTCATGTCCTTTTTGTTGAATTGTTAAACTAGTTCCCTCTTTTTCGGCTACTCGAGCTTTTACTTTTCGAGCTTGATGAACTTTTGGTAGATCCACTAGATCGTCCAGAAGATCGCGTGCTCGAACTTCGAGTACTGGACGAAGTTTTGAAACTACTGCCAGATGACTTGTTGTTACTTGATCTCACACCCCCCGAGCGATTTGAACTGCTAGAGCTTCCTGATCGTTGTGACCCGTAACTCTTATTTTGATTCGAGCTTTTAGTTGAGCTAGTATTTCCAGATCGGTTGGAACTTCCAGTATTTCCAGATTTCTGACTTCCATAATTACGATTTTGCTTTGTGCCAGTGGAGTTTCCTGATCTGATTGATTTAGTTCCAGATTCAGACGAACCATAGTTTCTGTTATTCTGTCCTGACCTTACATTACCTGATCGGTTGGAACTATTCGAACCGCCTGATCTTTGATTCCCATAATTTCTGGTAGAGCTTTGACTAGTTGATCCCGAAGATCTGGCATTTCCATATCTGAGATAGCTTGATTTGGAAGAGCTAGTATTGTTCGACCCTGATCTGTTGGAGTTTCGAACATTACCAGATCTATTCGAACTACTACTTCTCGAACTGTTAAACGCGCTACTACCGGATCTATTTGAGTTTAAAGTAGTTCCTCTATTTCGATTACTCAAAGTAGAACTCGATGATGTACGACTCAATGAATTTCTGGATTTGTTCAGATACTCTTGTTGAGTTCGAGAGTAATCCCGTCCGTCAGATAGGCTTGATGAGCTATTTCGAATAGTACGTCCCCCATTGTTGCTACTCACCACAGCACCGCCACGACTAACTCTTGGGCCTTTCGTTACACCTCTTTTGGCCTTTTTTGAAGGAGTATTTTTAGCAAAATAATATCCGTCATAATAACCTCCATACGCGCCATATCTGTAGTAGGGACGATAAGAATTTCTCCAGGAATTTCCCCAGTACCCATAAGAATTATAGCCGTATCCGTGATTCCATGAATTATAGTACCATGGATCGTAGGCATACCAATTGTAAAAAGGATCACACCAGTAGGAATTCCATCCGTTTCCACCCCAGCCTAGCGAAATCGACCAACTATTGCCCCAACCATAACTATTGCCCCAACCATATGGAGAATAAAAAGAGTTGTAACCATATCTACCACTCCATCTAGGTCGATAACTGTCTCCATAATAGTTGTTAATAATAGTTGCCCCTTGATCATCGTAATACTCATCTTCTCCATAATAGTCATCCTCGCTATAGTATTCATTAGTCTGATCTCCAGAATACTGAAATTCTAGAGGCTCAACACCATAATTCGAATTGCCCGTCTGATTTGTGGAATTATATGATGATTGGTATTCTAATCGATTCTCGAGTGCCTGATCCTCATATTTTTTTATTAGTTCGGGATCAACATCGTTTGCCGTGTACTCTTCTTCGAAAGTATAATTGTCGCTATTTTCAACCTGAAACTCAGTTTCTAATTCTTTCTTACGTTCCTTTTTTGCTTTCTTCCTATCTGAAGAATTGAAGTAAAGGTCGTCGTACTCTTGTGCAGATACCACAAATCCTACTCCGAAAATTAACAGGAAAATTATGCTCGACTTTTTCATAACGCAGATGTTTTAATGTTATACGTCACTACCCCACTTATTTGTTCCAATCATGCGCTTATATTTGCGCACTCACATAACGTATATCCTCACAAGGCAATTACTATACCAAGATAATAAATCAAATGAGCAAAGCCATACCTTCACGAGAAGAAGACTATTCACTTTGGTACAATGAAATCATCAAGAAGGCTGATTTAGCAGAGAATTCGCCAGTAAGAGGGTGCATGGTGATAAAACCTTATGGTTTTGCTATTTGGGAAAAAATGCAACAAACCCTTGATCGGATGTTCAAGGAGACCGGCCATCAAAATGCGTACTTCCCTTTATTCATTCCAAAGTCATTCTTATCTAAGGAAGCCGACCATGTGGAAGGTTTTGCAAAAGAATGTGCAGTAGTTACACACTATCGCCTAAAGAATGCTGATGATGGGAGTGGAGTAATTGTGGATCCTGAGGCTAAACTTGACGAGGAGTTAATAGTCCGTCCTACGTCAGAAACGGTAATTTGG
>JAAEPI010000834.1 GCA_024232835.1 Cytophagales bacterium | reverse complement strand
TGGGCAATCCTTGAGAAATTCGGCACAAATTTTCTATAGTACGAGGCCATTCCCAAAAATCGGCGAACTTCGGTCTGTGTGTTGGGTTCGGGGTAAGTCTTGATCCCCTCTACTTTCTTTGGGTCTGGTGTTAATCCCTGCCGTGACACGATATGACCCAGGTATTTCGTGTTTTCTGACAGCAACACACACTTCTTCAGTTTTAATTTCAACAATGCTGCTCTTAATCGATCCAACATCATTGTCAACTTTTCTAGATGATCCTCAAAACTGCTAGTCGCAATGCAAATGTTGTCTAAATAACAAAAGATGCAGTTGTCCAAAATCCTGTTGAAGACTTTATTCATGAGCCTTTGAAAGAAGCTTCCAGCGGTCTTCAATCCCATGGGCAATCTAGTATATTCATACAAGCCTCTGTGCATCCTAAAGGCTGTTTTATGCGCGTCTTCATTCTTTATGCGCAATTGATGGTAGCCCATTTTCAAATCAAATGTACTGACGCATGGTCGATTTGCGTGCTCAGTACTCAGGCCCAAACTTAGTCCAATCTTCTCAAGAACGTCATCCTGGTGAGGCAATGGATATTGGACGGATCTTGTCACTTCATTAACTTTTCGAAAATCCACGCAGATTCGCACTGATCCATCTGGCTTGCTGACTGCAACAATGGGACTAGCCCAGTCACGCCAACTTTCATGAATGATTCCCATTGCCAGCATCGCGTTGATTTCCTCATCGATTTTGTCACGAATTGTGATTGGCATTCTTCTCAGTGGTTG
>JAAEPI010000833.1 GCA_024232835.1 Cytophagales bacterium | reverse complement strand
GCAAGTATCTACATTAAAATTTGGAACAAATTCTCTGTCTGATGGAACTTCTTCATTTGCTAGAACTTCTTCATAAGTCGGAGTTTCTTCTTAGCATCTTCATCAGTCCCAGTATCAGTAGTGGTTTCATTGTCGACTCCTTCGACTGTCATCATTCACAAATACCCTTGTTTGTTGTAGAATTTGACTTTTTCTTCTTCTTGTTATTGAAACATACTCTGGGGTTTAGTTAATTTGGGGTTTTGTTTTTCGTTACTTGTTCCTTACACTCTCCACTCTTGATTTTTGTGCTTGGCTGAAAGAGGAGCCGAGATTACTATTTTTGATATTTGAAGTTGAACTTTTAGCTATAGTTTTCTCTGGGGTTATAGGGTTGTGCGTTAATCGGGTGGTTGAAACGAAGGTTACTAGAGGAGGGTGTTCTTTATATAGGGGAGCGGGCTGGATCTGAGGTGACTTTCGAGCTCCCACCCCTAATTAGAGATTCCGGCTCTTATTAAGAGCCATGGCTCTTATTAAGAGCAAAAATGGTTAACTTCATGAGGGACCGTCCGTTCCCTCCCTAGTCTTCAGCGATGTGCACCGTTTGTCTGAGGTCTCTCCTCAGCTGGTCAGCGGGTGTGGTTGATCTCCCAATTCCGCAGAAATTTTTGGGATTTTTCTGGATTTTCTAACTTCGTCGGGAACCGTCCGTTCCCTCCCTAGTCTTCAGGGATTGTGTTGGTTTGTCTGGGGTTTCTCCACAACCGGTCAGCCAGTGTGGATGATAACCCAATCTCTCAGAAAAATTTTGGATTTTTCATATATTTCTTTTTCTTTTTATATCGCTTTTCTAACTCCAAGTCTTTAGGAGTTTTGGTTTATTGAGAATCTTAAGCTTTTTGACCCCGTGTTTGTTTGAACAGTTGACTGTCCCTATCCAGTCACGGACTGGATCAGCTAGTTACTTTTGGTGTACTCATATATGCCCTTAGGCCTCTTGACTGTTTTATTTCATTCCTGCTTCCTTACCATTCGCTGGGTCAGCAGCTAGGTAGTGAGCTAGCTCCACTATTACCTTGGCTTGGACAACAGGAAGAGTCAGAGTATGAGTCCCTTAGTAGCTTAGCTTTCTCTCACCAGCTTCGTCTTCTGGTGCCAGCCTGCTTAGAGATTATCATTCTGATTTTCTCGTACAGGTTTTCTTCATAGGTTGGTTAGTTCTTCGTGAACTACTTTTTCTGCTTGCTTCTGAAGTCTTATACCTTGTTCTTTGCTTTCTTCTTAGGGTTGGATTCAAGATTTGAGTAGATTAGCACTTCGGGATTGGAACTTCATCATTTCTGATGAATCAAGGTTTTGTATCCTCTTTCTAGGAGGACTCGAACGAGAGATATCGTTCAACTAATGCTTTTGGACTTGGTTGATGATGAGGTTGGCTTTGGTTGTGTTGTCGAACTTAGGCAGAGGACTCTTTTGCCTGACAGAATCCTGTTCCTTTCAGGTGAGCTGGCATTCGTAGAAGAGACTTTAACTTACCTGGCGTCTCTACTACTACCTTGCTGCACCGCAGTTTTGTGCAGTTGTCATCCAGGTACCACTTTTGCGATACTTGGAGTTGGGTCTCTTTGAGATTTCTTTAGTCTTTTGCTCTTGTCTTCAAAGCACTTCTTCTTCACAACTTTCATCAGCTTCTTCACCTTTTGGCATCAGTCAAGGTCATCTCAAGTAAGATTTTCCTTCCTGATCCACCTTCTTGATGATGTTCTTTTTCCCTCTTTGGTGTTTAGCCTTTCTCTTACTCCCTTGATCGAGTCAACATTGCTTAGCATTTATGGCGGGTTTTGTTGATCTTCCAACTGTTTGGAGTGACTTTTATTTGCAAGTTCAGCTTGCTTTGGGTCTCCAGTTCCTTTAGACATGTTGGAGGTTGCTTCAGGGTCTTTCCCTTGATGGGTGTCGGTTACAGATGAGGCACCTTATAATGGCGCCATTAATATTTGAACGCTCAATGGTACGAAAGTTCCCATTGAGCAAGTCTGGAGTTTCAGGCGAATTTGGGTTAGTTTGCCTGGGGATGATATCAGCAGCACCTAATGAGTTACTTCTGGGGTTGCCAAAAGTTTTTTAGGTTCTGGATTTTT
>JAAEPI010000832.1 GCA_024232835.1 Cytophagales bacterium | reverse complement strand
GAATCTATATTTCATTGGATAATTATATTAATATATACATGATTGTAATGTAAAATTGGTTCAATATGGTTTTTTATCGTGTTTTCTTTTCTTAGCTACACGTTTCCGAAACTTATACTCGGATCTCCTCTCCTTTTTCTCTTTTTCCCCTTCATCATCACTAAATGAAACAAAACTTTTGACATGTTTCTCATCACCTTCATCCTTTCTAATATCTAGAGACGTTCCTTTAGGATAAATATCCGGATTATAATCTTTACTCTCTCCACGGCTATCTGAGGGCAATGGGATTCTGTGTGATTGAATTTCATCAAGGAAGTATCCTGAAGAGGTTTCACCTTTCCTGGGATTGATTGGTGTATTTGTCACTGGTTCGATATCTGCATCAGCTATACGTCTCCTAAATTGATACTCAGACCTCCTTTTTTTATAAAACTGTGTACCCTCATCGTCAGAGAGAGATACAAAACTTTTCCCATGTCTTGGATCTCCATCATCTCTTCTAATATCATCCTGGGAAGGTGAAGGATATGCTTCAGGTAAATGAATATCATCGCTACTGTTAAAAGATGGTCTTCCTCTTTCTTCTTTACTGACATTGATTAACGGAGTTTCAGATGGCCTAGATATGCTTTCTGGAGGAGTCAAGTGACGCACTGCAAAAGAAGGAGTCAACTTTTGAGATCTTGGTGTGATTGATGTTGAGGGTATTGCTTGCACAAGTGCAGGATCCTGAACAATATTTTCACTTGATGAGGATGGTAATGGGTCCCTTCTGGTGAGCGTTGATGTGGGTAATAAACTAGTTGTTCTTGTAGCAAGAGCATTTTGGTGCACAGGTAGATTTAGTAAAGGATTGGTAGATTGTGTACTTTTTTCCATG
>JAAEPI010000831.1 GCA_024232835.1 Cytophagales bacterium | reverse complement strand
TGATCATCTCTTTCATTCTTCTTCTTTTCTTCCTCTTCTTTCTTCTTCTTGAATTTCTGCTCCAGCTGCATTTGCACCATGATTATTTCTCTGTAATAATACACAATGAAAAATCCATGAACCAAAAAAAATGCAAGAAAGGAGTATTTTGAAAACACAGCCATTGTAACATTTACTTTTTGCTGTAGCCGCTATGTTGCTTGGCCCCATTTTCCTTCCTTTCTTCCATCCTTTCTTCATTTTTCTTCTTTTCTTCATCTTGTTCATTTTTCTTCTTTTCTTCCTCTTCCCTCTTTTTCAATCGAATGCCGATGCGCTCCAGCTCCATTTGCACCCTGAGGGGAGCGCCAGGTAATTCTTCTGACCCACCTGGATGGGGTCCTCTTTCCGGGTGGTTCATTTGTTCATAGGTGAACACCAAAGTGGTCATGAAACAGAGGACCTGTTGCATATTAAACCAGCTTTCTTCTAGCGTGTACAAGGTAAACCCCCTGCACTTCCTCTGTACGAAATAGTCCAGTACAGCCTGAATATCTCTTGTCCATTAGTTTGCTTCGATTGCTTAGAGACAGTAGTTTGAAATGACCACCTGGGCATCACTGGTGTAGTTGATCAGTCTATTCAAATGGCCAGTCATTTCTGCATACAAATGGCCAAATTTGCGTGCCACATCCGAAGACATTCTCAAATTCCAGGCCTCTGAATCACAGCTAAGTTTACACTATTTGGTGTTAACAACATCACAAAACAAAAACCGTCGATGGAGTCCAGATGTGCTGGCATAAGGCGAGTTCCCATGAACATTGCCAGATCAACGGCTTCAATCATAGTATTTTCAGCCACTTTGGCCAATTCGGTGGCTCTCCCATCATCCAATCTCTCTCTGGCTTTCATACACAAAATGATTTCCTGCTCGCATCTTTTTATGAGCTCCATTATTTCTTGGGAATAGACCTTCATGTCTTCAATGTACACCTTTACTCTTTCGGGTATTACAGCACCAGACCAAATGTATCGGTCTGGGTCCTTGTCAGGGGCATTGGGGTCTTCGTTTGGGGCAGCAGAAGCCATTTTTGTTATGAAATTGTCTCCCTTGCAACTTGATCACATAAATGTTTCAGAACTTGCCCAATTGGAAAAGTAATAAAATTCTGCACCAGCAACAACACCAACCAACCAACAAAAAAAACACGAACTTGGAAACGGAGCAAGCTAACTTTATGTAATGTCTAAATCACACAATTTCACCTCAATGTCTAATTTATGCATTTTATGTGATTGTGATGCCGTTTAGTTTGCATTTAACATGTGAGGAAATATGGAACTTCTCTTTAGTATCCAATGTGAATTGGTGTCAAGGTCAATGTGTTTTATGCTTCAAATGGTGGGGTATGGGAAGGAAAGAGGCATGGGAAGAAATTCTCCATTGTTGTTGTTGTTGTCAAAATTGTTCTTACCTATGACTTTGTGACATTGCTTAGGAATTGTTGTAATGGA
>JAAEPI010000830.1 GCA_024232835.1 Cytophagales bacterium | reverse complement strand
TAGGTCGATCCGCTTTGGCGCCACTGACCACTTCCTCATAAATCCGATCACAGCCAGCTTCCTCCAGTGCCATGACCTGCATGGTTAAATTTTGTTCCCGTGTACTTACACGAGCATAGCCAATTTTCATGATGTATTCCTCAAATCTAGGGCAATCTAGCCTACAATGGTATGCGAAACTCATCAATTCAACCATTCAGTAGACTTTGATTTCAAAAACCAGTATATTAAACCATAAATGAGGGGTTTTGGGCAATTTATTTTGCCAAGCATCAGGTACAAAAAAACGTACGTTTTTTTGTACTCGAATATGTCCTATGAGAATAGGATACTCCTCATGAATACTTTTATTATTAAATGTTAATAACAATAAAATGGAGTCGTAAAAATGTACAATGATACAATGAATACAGTAAAGTTTGGGCTGTCAGGACTTGCTGTTGGTTTTTTCGGTCCTAATGCCTCAAGCAAGCAAGTGGTTGCTGGATATTCTATGAGTTCAGGCATTAATGCTTACTATATGTCCACTGCTACCAATGATACTTTTCTTTCTTGCTTAGGTAAAAATATATTGCATCCTCTTCACGCTATTGCCTATGCAGCAGGTATTGTGGCTGGAGAAGGGCTGAGGGCAACAATGCTTGGTGATAATCAAGATTATGAATCAGAAACACCCTCACCATCTTACTTTAATCCTCAATAATTTGATGAAGGGGCACTAAACCATTCCAGTGGGGTCAGTCCTGTGAAGACCCCCTGAAATGGGCAATCTTTCAAAAACCGGCCAATTTTGGGGGTTCTTCCGCACAACCCCATGATGCAAGTTAATGCACTTCCTGTTTTCAGGTGAGAAGATGATTTATTCAACTTCAATATCACGCCAACTAACTTGTAGGTGATAGCCTTTCTGTGTTTGTAATAGATCAAATTTGACAATAATACGATTATCATC
>JAAEPI010000829.1 GCA_024232835.1 Cytophagales bacterium | reverse complement strand
GCGACCATCCAGACAAGCAATCTGAAGTAACGTCCAAGTAATTTGAATGCGGAAAAGATATTGGCATAGGCATATTTGAGTTGATGAAGAAAATATGGTAGTTTTGAAGTATTTTGAGAGAAAGGGAGTTTTGAGATAAATTTAATGGTTGGAAAGTACGTCAGTTACAGTCTCATTTGAAACATCAGGAGAGTGATGCTTGACGTTCATGCTCCACCCCCTGTCACTGATCCACATTAGGTCGCGGTGACGCCGATTTATGGCAACGCCTCTCCAGTCGCAAAGTCTATTGTGCTTGGTTGAACCTTCCTGTGTACATGATGCTGTAACGAAACTTTGTCTGCAACACCTGTAATTGCTCTGAACAGACAATTCTCTTTGAGACATTCAAAAATAATTTTCATTCTGACAGTCATTCATTTTGTACATACGCTGGCAAACACCTACTAATCATTGAGTACTTGGCATGTATTTTCATAGATGCCAATAGTAAATCCAAATTTAAAATTTTTGTCGAACCTTCTGGTTTGAAAGGCCAGCACCTTGCGAGTACATAAATTTTGACCTATCAGTTCAACACAATGTTGGTCATTCAGAACAGCTAGAAACAATCATACGTTGGACATGCAAATTAATTCCTACAAATGTTCTTATATTACATGAAGATTCATGGGCTTTCTTTCCCTTCCAGTGAGAATTCTCGCAGCATTGATTCCAACTGAATGCTGAATTCCCTCTTATCGCATAACAGATCGCTGTGCATTTGTAGCTCAATTGTTGGTACTAAGTGTCGCGAACTATGAGGGCACTGACTCCAAGCAATAGACATCTCATTTTGC
>JAAEPI010000828.1 GCA_024232835.1 Cytophagales bacterium | reverse complement strand
CCTAGCACTTCATGAAGCACATTGATATTATTTTCCAACACTTTCTGCAAGGACAGCCTCCTGTTCTTCCATGCCATAATGTTGGCCTCCTCTGGGGTGTAATTCTCATCTTCCTCCAGCTTCTCCTTGCTCTTTACCAAGTTTAGATACAGCTCATCATCTTCAAGTGCACCAGCAATGTTGGTGATGTATTCAACTTCATGACGTAGTTCAGCTAGAATTTCCTTTATCATGGGCTTGGACTCAAGAACATCCTCAGCAGTTAATTCATCATCCCAATCCTTTGTGATGTTGGCATATATGACATGAAGCAGACGAGACCATGGACCATCCTCCACCTCCTCCTCACTGTCTCCATCCTCCTCTTCCACATCTGAGTCATCATCACTTGCCTCTTTACTGTGGAAGCATTCCACATGACGCTTCTTGTTCCATTTATTGGTGAATTCCTCATTACAATAGGCACACTTGTATGCTGACATCTTGATAGTTGGCGAAACTCAAACAGGTCAGGAGTAGACTGATGCAGAATGGCAATTCCAAGCCCCTTAAGTAGATGTTAGGGAGACATGTAACCCTTTAACCCTTCACAGAACATCATTGTCACAACAAGCACCAACCTTAGACTTGCTTGCTTCAGAGGGCTTTGTTTCAAGGCTTTGATTTAATTACAGGGTCCTCTTCAGGTGGCTGTACATGATCCAACTTCTTGGATGTCTCCGCTCCTTTAGGAAGATTCTTCCTCCCTTTTGCCAAAACCTCCACACCATTTCCAGCTAGCAATTTATTCTGATCCTTTGCATCCTTCCCTACTCCATGCTTGACAACAGCCAGTTTCTTCTGTTTGATAGTTGGCTTCTTTTTCCCAGAGCAGGTCTGTTTTTTGCTCACAGGCTTCCTCTTATGGACCTTGCTCCTGGACTGTAGCTGAGGCACAACAAAAAGTTCAATCTTCCACAGTTTGCATGGGGGCTGAAGTTCCATTTTTTTCTGATTTTTTTCTTTTTTCAAAACTCAGAAGACAAGATATGAATGAGCTCAATTTTAAAAATGGTGGTAGAGTCGTATTTTTTTTCTAAAGTGTTTGTCTTTCAAAAGTAAAATAGGAATATTAAACTTTCAGAGTGATCAAAAGCCCATAAACCCATTAAAATAGGCTTATTTG
>JAAEPI010000827.1 GCA_024232835.1 Cytophagales bacterium | reverse complement strand
TTTCGGTAACTCATTCAACACAAAATAGGATTCACCCAGCCAATAGTATCCATCGAACTCAAGCGTGCTTTTTACTGGTATATTTATACTTTTAGTAAGATAGGTCACAGCTTGGCTTACCTGACGATCACTAAAAGCCTGCATTCCTTTCATTAATGTCACTTTTTGATAATTTTCTCTAAGTATGCGGTTGTTCGAACTATTGCGCTCAAAGTGAGTAATTACCAAATCATAATTGGAAGTATTCAAATATGCCGTAGACAGGAGCTCATTTGCTTCTTTCTGTCGTTTGCTCGAGGTATAGGCAGTAGCGAAATTCTCAAGTTGTTCGATAGCTTCACTAAACTGCTCCAATTGAAAGTTGATTTTGGCAGCCAAAAACTGGGATTCTTCCTTCACAACAAAGTCATGATCACTTATTCCAGAGATTTCAAAAGCGTGCAAAGCGAAACGGTACTTTCCTTGTTCAGTATATATTTTTCCTAGTTGGAACGCACTCGCTTGTCCGGTTTTCGTTTCATCTAATCCTGATTTTTTGAGTTGTTCTATGGCTTTGTCTTTATCTCCTATTTCATAATATGAATGGCCTAATTTGAAAAGAGTTTCGGAGGTTGGTTTCTTAATATTTAGTACAATGCCATCTTGAAAGTAGCGAGCAGCCTGTCGGTATTTTTTTTGTTGGTAGTACGCCTCTCCTGTATAAAAATGGAGTTCGTGGTTTTCCTTGGTCTTGTCCTTAGTGAGTATTGCCAAGTTCTGACTTGTCAGTTTGCCGAACTCCGCACTAGCTAAGTAGATCTGAGACAAGTACACGGCTGACTTGACCTTCCATTCATCACTTTCAGAAGCTTGCAAAAACCATTTTTCCGCTTCTGAACCTTCCGACATGACTCCCAAATAGTAGGCTGAAATATGCTTGTATTCACCACCAAATTCATTACACGATTTGAGGGATTCAACACCTTGGGAGGTGACCTTCAATTGCAACATGGAATAACCCTTTTCGAAATAGGCCTGCTCTTGTTGTTTATTATCTAACGAATTCACCTCAATGACTCCATACGTCAACAGAGCCTTTTGATAGTTCTTCCTTTTGAAGTAGTTGCGTGCCAACTCAAACTGAGCTTTATGAGCCAACGGATGCAAAGGATATTCCTCAAGAAAGCCTTGTGTGTAATACTCTCCCGATTTCTGTTCACTCTTGACGGCACTCATGGCTCGATAATAGAGCGCTTCTGGTGTGTTATGATTTGTGAGATATGCATCAAGCAGATGCTTCGCCACCTTGTAATTACCAGATTGGTAATGAGAAATTGCCTGATTAAAATAAAAGTCAGGGTGTTGATTTGGAATAAAGGGCTGAGCACATACGCCAAAGGCGATACTACAGAAAACAATTAGTACACTAATTCTCACTTAATTAAATCTATTTAAATCATGTAGAACCGATAATTATAAGTTGTCACATTGAGCTCGTCGAAATGTAAAGCTTTAACGGGGGCTAATTACGAGAACCTCAAACTGTCAATCCATTCTATCACATAGCTCAATTTGATGGTTGAACGTAAACAATCACAAATTGGTGTGCTAATGCATCAACTTAAATATCAATTCAGTCAACACCTCTTTCTCTTTCATATTGGTAAATCCAATCCCCTTACTCTGCAAATCTGCCTTATGTAAATGTTCAAGATTCCTAAGCACACGTTGCATATTGTAATTCCTTGCCGCTCCAATGTATTCACCCACGAAAAAAGGATTTACTCCAATCACTTTAGCCAAATGATTTTGATCATTGTTCTGTGAACCATGGACTAATACAAGTTTTGAAAAGTATGCGTACAGACTGAATAGGGTCAATATCAACGGATTATTTTTTGGGTTTTCGGCAAAGTAACGAACGATCCGCATGGCCTTTTCAAGGTTTCTGGTACCTATGGCTTTTTGCAGTTCGAAGGTGTTGTATTCCTTGCTGATACCGACATATTTGTGAACCAGTGCCTCATCAATCGCCTTATCCGCTCCAACATTTAGCAACAACTTATCAATCTCATTGGCCAATCGCTGCAGGTTGTTTCCAATGCTCTCGGACAACAACATACACGCTCCATCAGTCATAGTTGCCTCCACGGCCTGAACATATCCTTGTATCCAGCTCGGGACCTTGTTATCATACAATTTCTTACTCAGGACCTCCATAGTAAGCTTGCCAATAGACTTACCCAGCTTGGTTCTCTTGTCCAATGTCTTATACTTATAGCCAAAAGCCAGAACTGTGCTCGGTGTTGGGTTTTCAAGATATTGAATTAGTAATTGCTGATCGGCTTCTTTTAACCAACCTTTCATTTCTTGTGCTTCTTTCACAATTATCACCTGTAACTCCCCCATCATGGGGAATTTCCGGGCAGTTGAAATCACCTGTTCAAAGGACGTTTCCTTTCCATACAACACATACTGGTTAAAACTCTTCTGAGACTCTTCTAGTACCTTACTATCCAAATTAGCTAGAATGTTGTCTATGAAGAAGGGTTCATCACCTTGAAGAAAATATACAGGAGCAAATTTTCGATGATGAATATCCTTAATGACTTGAGCGAATTCGGCCATCCGGCTAAATTAAATTTGATTTACTCAACTTGCTAGGAATCGTTACGTCTATCTTATAATAAATTCAAAATCATGAAGAATTTCGCTTCACTCCTCCTCTTCCTCATTGGTGTTTCAGCTTCAGCTCAAATTGATTTGAGGTACGACCTGAAAAAAGGACAACTTTTTAAAGTAGCCACAATCGTTGAGCAAAATGTTGAGCAGAATATGATGGGGACTGAGGTCGAAGTAAAACAAAAATTCACGATGGGAATTAGCTATGAAGTAACAAATGCATCTGATGGTATATTTGATATGAAGTGCACGTACTATCGGGTGGCTTTTGAATCTTCTGCAATGGGCATGGAGGTGAATTATAACTCAGAGAATCCACCATCAACCATTCCTGCTGCTGCTTTGGGTTTTGCGGCCCTTATTGGGAAATCGTTTATGATGAAATTCAAAGCCACAGGTGAAGTAGTTCAAATTACCGGATTTGAAACCATGATAGAAGAAATGATAAATGGCATGGAATTGCCTGATGAAGAAAGAGCTACAACAAAAGAGCTACTAAATGGCCAGTTTGGAGGTGAAGAATTAACCAAAACCATGGAGCAATCGTTCAAATTCTTTCCATCATCGGGAGAAGCAAATAAAGGAGATAAATGGTCAATATCCACAACCCTTGGTATGTACGCTATGGACATCACCAATAATTATGTATTGATGGATTATGATAAAAGAACCGCCACTATTACGGTCGAATCCGAAATTGAGAAAAGTACATTTTCACAAAACACAGATGGAATGGAAATGGAAATGAGCGGCTCGCAAACAGGCCAAATGATAATAGATCGGAAAAGTGGGATGCTTATTAGTGCCAAAATCAATCAGGACTTAACCGCCACAGCCAACATGATGGGCATGTCCGTACCAATGAAAATCAAATCCGTGAATACTTTCTTCAGGGAAGACTAAACGCCCTACCAAACAGCCTGAGATAATTGCTTTGATTTTTCTCTTTTTTGTATTGAATCACTTTCCTAATTTAGCTGCTTCTTAAAATCACCAATGAAGAATTTTGTAGCTGAATTGACATGGAGAGGGATGGTGCATGATATCATGCCCGGCACAGAAGAAGAACTGAATAAAGATATGACGGCTGCCTACATCGGTTTCGATCCAACTGCGGATTCGCTTCATATCGGCAACATGGTGCAGATCATGACATTGGTTCATTTTCAGCGTTGCGGACACAAACCTATAGCCTTGGTTGGAGGCGCTACAGGGATGGTGGGGGATCCATCCGGCAAATCACAAGAACGGAATTTATTGGATGAAGCCACTCTTAATCACAACCTCAGTTGTGTTAAAAAACAATTGGAGAAATTCCTTGATTTTGAAAGTGAAAATGCCGCTGAAGTAGTAAACAATTACGATTGGTTCAAGGAATTCAATTTCCTGGATTTCATACGTGACGTAGGTAAACACATCAGCATCAATTATATGCTGGCTAAAGATTCGGTGAAGTCCCGTTTGGAAAGCGGATTGTCCTTTAGCGAATTTTCCTACCAGCTGGTTCAAGGGTATGATTTCTACTGGTTGTGGAGGAATAAGAATGTCAAGCTTCAACTCGGAGGTTCGGATCAATGGGGCAACATCGTCACTGGCACAGAACTTATCCGGCGAAAAGCACAAGGTGAAGCATTTGCCATGACCACTCCCCTCATCACCAAGGCGGATGGTTCGAAGTTTGGTAAAAGTGAAAGTGGTAACGTGTGGCTGGATGCGGATCGAACGTCTCCATACAAATTCTACCAATACTGGATCAATGCCTCCGATGAAGATGTGGTGAACTACATCAAAATTTTCAGTCTGAAAGACAAAGAAGAATTGGACAGCTTAATTGCAAAACATGCTGACACACCTCACGAACGATTACTTCAAAAGGCTCTAGCTGAAGAAATAACGGTAAGGGTACATTCACAAGAGGCATTAGACACAGCGCTCAAAGCATCTGCGATTTTGTTTGGCAAGAGTACTACCGAAGAGCTAGCATCCATTGATGAGAAGACATTGCTTCAGGTATTTGAAGGAGTACCACAAGTCGAAATCACCAAAGACCAACTTGTTTCTGCGGCAAACGTCACTGATCTGCTGAGTGAGATAACCAAAGAATTGATTTTCCCATCTAAAGGAGAAGCTCGCCGCATGATCAAAGGCGGAGGAGTTAGTATCAACAAGCAAAAGATACTTAACGCTGAAGAAGCCCCAACCACGGAACTCCTGCAAGGGAAATACCTGCTAGCTCAAAAAGGCAAGAAAAATTATTACCTAATCAAAGTGGTTTAGTATTCCGATGGATATAATTCGAGTCCGACATATAACAAAAGCCGTTACCTGGAGAGTCGTGGCTTCTGCCACAACCTTTGCTCTGGCGTTCTTCATTTTTAAAGATGACCCAAATGCGGGAGGAAAAGCCACTTTGGTTGCTACAATTGAGGCTGGTCTCAAACTCATCTTCTACTATTATCATGAGCGATTTTGGTTTGGTTTTAAGACGACCGCAACCAGAAAAAGGCATCTTCTCAAGTCAATCACCTGGAGAGCAATCGCTACGCTAACCACTTTCGTGATAACCATTCTGATTTTCAGAGAACATCCAAATGCCACAGAAAAAGCGGGGGCGGTTGCTCTAGCTGAGGTTTTTCTGAAAATGCTGATCTACTATATCCACGAGGAAGTATGGTACAAGGTCAATTGGGGATTGGATGATCGAAAGCCTAGGGATTAGAATCTACCCTAAGGTCTCCTTCGAAGGCACACATGTTCAAGATGAGTGCACTTCTCCTTTGCTTAACCACTTTTTTAATTGATCGGATACCAAAAAAAGACACAAACAACTAAGACGACAAATCCAATACCGTACAGAATTGATCCATCGGAGGAAGAACTCTCCATTTCCCTTGATTGGAGATCAACTGGTGATATAGTGTTTGCAAACATGGTCGCTGGTTTTAATTAATGCTTTATAAAGTTGAGTACGAAACGGATGAAATGATAGACGTAGTTTCACCTAAATTATATGCGCTCAATCTAGGTGACAATACCAATGCGCAGACGTCATCTAAAGTGTTCTGTTGGTACTTACCTATAACGGTATAATATCAACCATTTCGCCAATTGATATTGTGGTTGGTAACAAAGCAATGCTCAACCCACTAAAAATTAGATCATTTCAAACTTTACGGATTTGGCTCAAATCCCAACACCTCTTCCAAATACGCGTATGTCGCATCCCTCACGCCTTCATACTCTTTAGAAATAAGCGGTGAATTGATCACATGTGATCCTGCCTCTTCGAAAGCAACAGATCGTTTCATTTCAGCAGGTGTTGCCGTCATGGAGTCAAAGTTACGAATAGCTGCTACAGACACGGTCATGTCTTGTGCAGTATCATTTTTATAATAATAACCCAGGAAATAGGGTTGATTTACTTTCTTGAAATTTTCTTCCGTCATGGTCATATCTATCAGCCCCTGCAGAGAAACCAGACCCTCGACTCGGTATTTTTCGTACCAATACTTCTCAATTTTAGTGCGCACGCTATCAGGAGTCTCAGGGTCTGTCTTTGATATCCTGTAATCTCCCACTACCTGCTTCACTATTTGTAAACCCCACGGGCCAGTCATCATCTTTCCCGTAGGATCAAAAATTTCAATGTTTGCCGAATAAGATATATGAGCCGCTATATTTGGATGGTTTGCCAATAGATAAATAGCCAAAGTGCTGCCAGTGGAGCAGCTCATAAGTATAACTTTCTTTCCAAGTTTTCTACCGATCACCAATGCCTCCTTGGCATCATCAATTAAGGCCTTTGGGGTCAATTCTGCAAAAATATCTTTGTCGGCTATCCCATGTTTCGAAAGTCGAGGCAGGTAAAGATTCATACCATACCTGCTTGCCACTTCTTGATGAAGAGGGGCACCTTCCATAACTCCAGCAGAAAAGCCGTGGAGATACACAAGGGCATACTCGGTTTGTCGGACAGAATCAGCCCAAATAATGCGAGATTCATTCTCAGTCTTAATATTGGGAACTTTAGCCTCCTCCTCCGCTAAGTATTGGTCGAGCCCAGCAATAGAAACTGGTATTTCCTGAAGCACCGCATCGAATTCTTCGAAGGATGCCTTAGGGCCACAGAAAACAATTAGAAAAAGGGCAATGACGAGTACGCCAAGAACTTTCAGAATATTGAAGAAAAGCTTCATTTATGGTAATGTTATTTCGAACAAATTTAATGCAACTTTCAATTTCCTTTTTGATCTTTGATGTAACCTTTATTCCTTCACATTGTACATCATGTTAGACCTACACAAATGAACCAACTAAATTCAAATCGAACCGAAACAGCTGCACAATATGGTATTCTGATAATAGCCGTTTCCGCCATGTTAATCTCCGTTTAGCAAGGCTTTCAAACACAGCGACACAATAGACTGTCGGTGCGTCCATATTTTACTTTTAGCAATAACACCAACCTAGCGGATAGCAGCTGTCAAGTTGTATTGCCAAATCAAGGATATGGTCCAGGAATCATCAAAGAATATGAAATTTCTGTTGATGGGAAAATCTACGAAAGCCCAATCCCTGCAATGAGGGCAATGGACTCTACTATATTAGTAACTCAACTATAGGCACCTCTTCTGACGGTGAGGGTCATTTTTAAGCTTTCAGGGATAGAAAGTGCCAGCCTCATCATTTCTCATGTTTCATATGTTGTTCAATTAGTTTCCATAAAAAGAGAAGACTTACAAATTGAATTAACTCCTCAAAATACACAATTGGATGAAGTTGCTATAACTGAGAAACCAGATAAGCAATGGAAAAGAGATTTAAAAAGGTTTCGAAGCAAGTTTTTTGGTGATAATATATGGGGGAAGGCATGTACAATTGAGAATCCATGGGTGCTTGATTTTAAGTTCGAAAAAGGAACATTTACGGCCTTAAGCAGTGATCTTCTCAAGATAACAAACAAAAAGACTGGATACGTTATTACTGTCTATTTAGAAAAATTTGAAGAAAAAAGTAATCAACTCATTATAGCTGCAAGACCGTTCTTTGAATCAATTGGGAGCAAATATGAATTAGCAAGGGAGAATACTTTTCTTGGCTCTAAAAGACATTTTTTTCATTCCCTACTAATGGGTGGTTCTAAAGAGGAGGGTTTCCGGCTTAATCGAGTCAAGTACGATCCGCCAACAAATTCATTTAATAAATTAAAGTCGCTAAGAGAACAAGACATAATAAGTAACAATGAATTAAAACTTGACGGATATGTCGAGATCCAATACATTCATGAAAACATGTCAGGGGGTTCAGAGCACCCTATCATACGGATCTGCTTCCAATCCATTTGGTAAGCCAACTGTAACAAACGAGCAGAGTTCAATTCCGCAAACTTCCTACCTGCTAAAACCGCAAAACTCTGGTAAAAATCAATCGATATGGTATGGTTGTAGAGTCCAACGCTATCATAGATTTCGGATATTGGAGCGTAGATGAACGGGCTGGCCATTGGTTACCGTGTGATTATTTCCCAGAAGAATACTTGAAACGCATTTCGATTGATCGACCAAGCCAAAATATTCCCCCCAATGGAGGCTTCATTTTATCAGACCTAATTATTCCATTATATGAAATCAAATCTGGAGGAGTTCAAAAAGATGGAATACCAGCCATATTAAATCCTTCATTTCAAAAACAAAATGATGATGAAATTGAGCAAATATTAGGTCTTTCACTAAATGGAATCCAGAAGGCCTATCCAATAAACATTCTCAACTATCATGAAGTCGTTAATGACATGTATGGAAACCAGCCAGTTTTGGTTACTTTTTGCCCGCTTTGTGGAAGCGGGGTTGGATTTCTATCCACAGCTCAAGATAAAAAGCTAACCTGCGGTGTTTCCGGCCTATTGTATAACTCAGATGTTCTGCTATACGATCACCAGACAGAGTCACTCTGGTCACAGCTTATGAGTACGTCCATTTCTGGAGAATATTCTGGCACAGAGTTGGAAATGATAAGTTTGACCCATACTTCATGGAAAGAATGGAAACGACAGTATCCAGAATCACAACTACTTTCTAAAGACACTGGTCATTCAAGAAATTATTCAGAATCTCCTTATGGCTCATATTTATCAAATGAAGGGTTGATGTTTCCTGTCTCAAAAAATAACAAGTCATTGCCAAATAAGGAAGTAATCCTGGGTATACAGGTAGGTGATAAATTCAAAGCATACCCCATAACCAGACTTAAAGAACAAATCACAACAGAAAAGTTCAGTGGTACAGAAATTCAAATCGTTTACGATAAAGAATCTAACACGGCTTGGCTCGGACCAGAGTCTTCAGAAAATGCTAAATCCACTCGTCTTTTTTGGTTTGCTTGGTTTGCTTTTCATCCGAATACAGAAATCTTCAATCCTTAGTGTATAATTTTGCTATGTGAGCAAAAGTTACCCATTTGATTCATTGACAGTATTTCTGTTAACTGTGTTTATATTCATGGCTTGCCAATCTGAGAAAAATGATCGGATTGTGATTCCAGGAAATATTAACATTAGTAATCTAGATCTGCTGGATCAAATACAGAAAGCATCGTCTAATGACCCAACCAATGAAAGGCTACTAAAACAAGAACTCTATTACTGTGATCAGCTTGAATGGCCATCTCCCTGTGGTGAGACATTATTGCGAGCCAAGAAACAATGGGGATTCACAGAAGAACTCATTGATCAAACGGTAACGTATCACTTGAAACATAGGAATTATGAACAACTCCAATCTGCTCTGAAAGGTGCTGTTGAAACCCGACCCAGGTTAGAAGCAAAAATCAGGATTGTCATAATGAAAAATGAAGACCCGGGGTTGCTTCTCAAAAAATATCTGGACCATTATGATGATAAAGACGCGATTGTATTTTCGCTGATCCAATACCTGGAAAAGCGTGATACTACTAATGCCATTATTCAATTTGAAAGGTTATGCAAACAAGACCCATCGCATGAATTAATGAGGGATTACTACCCTCTTTTAATGAGGGAAAATGATTTTAATAAATCGCTTTATTTAATTAATAATCAATTAGTTATAACCAGCCAAGACTCTGTTCTTTTATTCGATAAAGCGATTTCCTTATATAGTTTGGGATATACAAATGAGGCCAAGATAATTCTCAAAAAACCAGAAATGATCCGAAGTAATCGACAATTAGTAGCTTGGTATCGTTCTGAAGAAAATTGGGATTCAGCAATTGTTTACTTAGATAAACTACTTATCCTAAAACCAGCCGATCGAAACCTACTACTAGCAAAAGCTGAAACGCTGGAATCGAAAAAATGGGTAACCAGATCTCTTGTTTATTATGAGCAAGTTCTACAAATGAATCCAACAGACTCGGTCATGGCCAAAAAGGTAGAAATTGTCAGACGAAAAGTTGCATATTTGCGGCGAATTAAAGAGCAGAAAAAACTCCGTCCAATTCTAAATTTAGAGAGAAAAACAACTACTGATAATTAGGCATGAGTGATCAAATCACTATTACACTTCCAGATGGAAGTACTAGAAAATATGATTCAGGCGTCACTGCCCTTGATGTTGCAATGAGCATAAGCGAAGGACTCGCTCGAAACGTTCTTGCGGCGAAATTAGATGGCGAAGTGCAAGACTCAACACTCCCAATTGATGTGGATGCTAACCTCCAACTCTTGACCTGGAAGGATGATGAAGGCAAGTCGACGATGTGGCACTCATCTGCGCACTTAATGGCCGAAGCATTGGAGGCGATATACCCTGGGATAAAATTTGGAATTGGACCACCAATTGAGAATGGATTCTATTACGATGTGGATTTTGGGACAATTGATTTTGATGCAGACAATCTAGCTGCAATCGAAAACAAAATGCTGGAATTGGCAAGGGAGAAAAATACTTATGAGCGGTCAGGAATTTCTAAAGAAGATGCCATTACCTATTTCAAAGAAAAAGATGATGAGTACAAATTGGAATTATTAGAAGATCTCGAAGACGGGAGCATCACATTCTACAAACAGGGCAATTTCACTGACCTGTGCCGCGGACCACATATCCCAAATACTGGCTATATAAAAGCCGCTAAAATATTGAGCGTTGCAGGTGCTTATTGGCGTGGTGATGAAAAAAGAAAGCAGCTTACCCGATTGTATGGGATCACCTTTCCGAAGCAAAAAGAGCTCAAAAAATATCTTGAACTTCTCGAAGAAGCGAAGAAACGCGATCATCGGAAAATTGGAAAAGAACTTGGGCTATTTGCTTTTTCCGAAAAGGTTGGGAAAGGCCTGCCACTATGGTTGCCTAAAGGTGCAGTACTCCGAGAAAGATTGGAGAGCTTCCTGAAAAAGGCTCAAGTGAAGGCCGGATACGATCAAGTGATCTCACCTCATATAGGTGGAAAAGAATTATATGTTACTTCTGGCCATTACGCCAAGTATGGTGAAGACTCTTTTCAGCCAATCCAAACCCCAAATGAGGATGAGGAATTTCTTCTAAAACCCATGAATTGCCCTCACCATTGTGAAATATATAAAGCTGTCCCCAAGTCATACAGGGATTTGCCTATCCGATTTGCTGAATTCGGCACTGTCTATAGGTATGAGCAAAGCGGTGAGCTACATGGCCTTACACGGGTGAGAGGATTCACACAAGACGATGCGCATATATTTTGTCGTCCGGATCAGGTGAAGGAAGAATTTGCAAAGGTTATCGATCTGGTGTACTATGTTTTTGAAAACCTTGGTTTCGAAGAGTTTACGGTACAGGTTTCGTTGCGAGATCCAAACAATCCTGAAAAGTATATCGGGTCAACGGAAAATTGGGATCGAGCAGAGAGAGAAATTCGGGAAGTCGCTGAGGAAAAACAATTAAACAGCGTTGTGGAATACGGGGAAGCAGCCTTCTACGGACCTAAACTTGACTTCATGGTGAAGGATGCGCTTGGAAGAAAGTGGCAGCTTGGCACCATTCAGGTGGATTATAATTTACCCGAGCGGTTTGAGTTAGAATACACCGGATCAGACAATGAGAAACATCGACCAGTAATGATTCATCGAGCTCCATTTGGCTCAATGGAGCGCTTTATTGCCATTTTAATTGAAAATACTGCTGGGAATTTTCCGCTCTGGTTGGCACCAGAACAGATTGCAATACTACCGATCTCGGAAAAGTACCATGAGTACGCCAATGATGTTTTTAGTCAAATGCAAGAAAGTGATGTTAGGGGATTCATTGATGAGCGAGATGAAAAAATAGGCAAGAAGATCAGGGATGCTGAAATGAAGAAGATCCCATATATGCTTATTGTAGGCGAGAAAGAATCCGCTGATGGCAAGGTCTCGGTGAGAATGCATGGCCAAGGCGATTTGGGAACTCAAAGTGTTGAAGAGTTTATCTCATCATTTGGTCAGAAAGTGGCAGAATTAATAGGTCAATAACGCTAAATGCTCAACTATTTCAATAGTTTTGCGCTCTGTTTAAATTTTGTTGAACTAAAGACATAGAACAATCGCTAAAATGAGACGAAAAGGACCTCCACGCCGAATCAGGCGCGAGGAACCTTACAAAGTGAATGAGTTAATCGAAGCGCACCAAGTGCGAGTCGTTGGTGAAAGTGCCAAAGGAGAAGTGTATCCCACTATAAAAGCCGTTCAAATGGCCAAAGATGAGGGACTCGACTTGGTGGAAATCTCACCGAAAGCTGATCCACCAGTTTGCAAAATCATCGATTATTCTAAGTTCAAGTACGAACAAAAAAAGAAGCAAAAAGAGATCAAATCGAAAGCTCAGAAAACGGTTATTAAAGAGATTCGTTTTGGACCAAATACTGATGAGCATGATTATAATTTCAAATTAAAGCATGCTATCAAGTTCTTGGAGGACGGTGCAAAAGTTAAGTCTTACGTTCATTTTGCCGGACGTTCGATAGTGTTTAAAGACAGGGGTGAAATTCTATTATTGAAATTTGCTCAGGCTTTGGAGGATTATGGCAAAGTGGAGCAATTACCGAAGCTTGAAGGCAAGCGAATGTTTTTGATAGTATCTCCCAAACAAAAAAAGTAACTAGTTTAATTTTATAATAATAAGTAATGCCGAAAGTAAAAACCAATTCTGGAGCTAAGAAGAGATTCAAAGTGACTGGAACAGGGAAACTAAAACGGAAACATGCCTTCAAAAATCATATTTTAACTAAAAAGGAGACTAAGCAAAAGCGTCACCTTCGAGGATTCAGTGTGGTTTCAAAACCGGATGAGAACAACATAAAAGAGTTGCTCAGAATGAAGTAATAGGTTCCAATGTTAAACCCGATGATTGGTCATAAGAATCCGCAAGGAACGCCAATAGTCAAAAACTAAAATTAGAAAATGAGATCAGTAAATCATGTAGCTTCTAGGGCACGTCGAAAGAAGACGATGAAGCAAGCCAAAGGATACTTTGGTAGAAGAAAAAATGTCTGGACGGTTGCTAAAAATGCAGTTGATAAAGCTCAGGTGTATGCCTACCGAGACAGAAAAGCAAAGAAAAGAGAGTTTAGAGCCCTTTGGATTCAAAGAATTAATGCAGGTACACGAGAGCATGGAATGTCCTACTCACAGTTTATGGGTAAATTATCTACTTCAGGTATTGACATTAATCGTAAGGTTTTGGCAGATTTGGCCATGAACGAACCCAAAGCATTTAAGGCTATAATTGATAAAGTGAAGTAATTCACGAGCAATGAGAATGTTGAACCCTGCTCGATAAATCGAGCAGGGTTTTTTATGCTCTCTGAAAAGGCATGCCACGCAAAACCGGGAATCCACCAATATGAAACCAATGCTTGGATAAAATAATGTAGACCTATCTTAGCTTCTTATTCTAACTCAACGTCATGAAAAGCCTCATCTCCAAGCTATCAGTAACATTTCCGAAATTTGCCCCCCTCTATTCAATAGCATACTTTATTCTAGCTGGCTGTGGTGATCCCAATACTGAACAGACTATTGAATCAACACAAGTCCCCGAAGGGTCACTAACTGAGCAGCTTGATTTTATTACCAAGAAAGGCAATTATACGACAGAGGATAAACGGTTGAATGACCTATTCGAAGCATATACTAGCTGGCAATATGAGTCTTCCCCTCTTGAGGCGACTTATAGAGGCAATAACGATTACAATGATTCATGGGGAGACTTCTCTCCCAGTGGAAATCAGAAATATCTGGAAGAGTCTGAACAATTTTATAAAGCAAAGGAGTCCTTCGATAAGGAATGGCTGAATGGAGATAATAGACTTAATTATGATATCTATAACCGAATAGTTGAATCATTTCATGATTTGAATGGTCAATTTGATGAACAGTATTTTATTATTGAACAACAGGGTGGTGTACACCTTTACTTACCATCCATCTTGCAACTCATGCCAAAGAATTCTGAAGAAGATTTCAATGACATGCTCGTGAGGCTCAGCAAAATACCTCAAGTATTTGTTGATATTCAGGCCACTTTAGAAGAAGCCATACAGAAAGACATAATGATGCCAAGAAATACTTTAGCCCAAGTTCCGGCACAGTTGAAAAGCTTAATGAGTGACAATCCAACGGAAAGCGCATTCTACTCTAATTTCTCTGACATCCCCGAAGACACTGGGGTTGAGGATCCAAAGCAATTACAAAAACAAGCTCAGGAGACCATTACTGAAGAAGTGAATCCAGCTTTAGAAAAGTTCATGAAATTTATTGAGACGCAGTACATTCCAAATTGCAGAGAAACCTATGGACTTAGTGAGTTGCCAAATGGAGAGGAATGGTACAATCAGAGAATTAAATCCTATACAACCACCAACATGACAGCAATAGAAATTCATGAGTTAGGTGTGTCAGAAGTGGCGCGAATCAATGCAGAAATGCTAGAAATTAAGGACAGAGTCAACTTCAAGGGTAGCTTAGAAGAATTCAATGAATTTTTACGGACGGACTCACAATTCTACTTTGATACTCCTGATGAACTTCTGAAGGAATATCGAGATATATGCAAGCGTGTGGATGCCGAACTTGTTAAGCTATTTGGTCACCTCCCTCGACTTCCATATGGTGTGAAAGCAATCCCCTCCTACTCTGAGCAAACTGCAACAACTGCCTACTATAATCAAGGTTCAATTGACAATGGTATTCCGGGCTATTTTTTTGCCAATACCTACAATCTGAAAAGTCGCCCAAAATGGGAAATGGAAGCTCTGAGTATACATGAAGCCGTTCCGGGTCATCACCTACAAATTGCAATAGCTCAAGAACTTGAAAATGTACCTGTCTTCCGCACCAACTCTACATTCACCGGATTCGTTGAAGGATGGGGTCTTTATTCAGAAAGTCTAGGCCCTGAGCTTGGCATGTACACTGATCCTTATTCAAAATATGGCCAACTCACTTATGAAATGTGGAGAGCCATTCGATTGGTCGTAGATACCGGTATTCATGCATTTGGCTGGTCAAGGGAAGAGGCCATTGCATATTTCACAGCTAATTCAAGTAAAAGCGAACACGATATTACTGTTGAAATCGACAGATATATAGCTTGGCCTGGACAGGCATTGGCTTACAAAATTGGAGAGCTGAAAATCAAAGAACTAAGAAAACGAGCTAAAGACACTTTAGGTGACGAATTTGACATTCGTGAATTCCATGATCAGGTACTAGGTGGTGGTGCAGTGCCCTTAGATATTTTAGAATCTAACATTGACCGATGGGTTAAATCTAAGGCACAAACTGATGGCTAAGGGTTAGAATATATTTGACTGGAGACGACCCCAGCCTACTCCCAATCCATAATTTCCTTCACCCTTCCCACCTCGCGAGTAGCAAGCTGGACTTTGATGCCATGTGGATGATTCGATGACTTGGTCAAGATTTTACTTACCTCTCCGATGGTAGTCTCCCCAGATCGCTGGTGATGTTTTTGAACAATCGCCACTACCTGACCTACTTTTATATTGCTTCTATTTTTTCCGCCTTTCATGTCGATAGTACGCTAGCATTAAAATTATTCAAAGGGTTTGTAACCTTTTCACATTCCTGAAGTAATACTTCCAAAACCAAAATTATATGAAAAACTACATCATTCTCCTCCTACTCACCTTCGCCAGTATTTCGGCCTTAGCTCAAGATGGCAAAGACAAGAAAGAAGGATTAAAAAGAATTGATCAAAACCGATCTGAGAACATCACCATAATCGCAAATGAAGCCGTAATCGAATCTCTGCAGGCACTTGACGCACTTGCCGATCTCGATGAAATAGACTTTGATTTCGATTTTGATTTCCAAGATATGGACATTGACATAAACGTTCCGAATATTGATATCAATATCCCTGAGATGAATTTTGAATTTGATATGGATGACTTGGATATAGATGTAAATCTTGATGAACTAAGGAATGACCTAAAAGAAATGAAGAAAAGCCTCCATAAACTCAAAGAAAAGGAAGACGATAATTGAATGGTTTTTTAACATATGATTAAGCCTCTTGAGTACTCGGGAGGCTTTTTTGTGTTCAGTCAAATGGAATCAAGTACCTCGGAGCAAGCCTATCTATCCGACAAAGACAGGCTCACGAGGTATAAATTTGGAAAATATTTCTCCATTCGATACAAGCATCGGTGAACCTGCCTACCGGGCAGGTAGGTAAAACCCACTGGTGGGATTCAATGGTGTAATTTTAGCACATGAGAGCGGCCGTTTACGAATCATTCAAAGGAGCAATTAGTATTCAAAACGTTCCTGATCCAAAATCTCAAAAAGACTCTGTTGTTATCGAACTCAAAGCCTCCGGACTATGTCTCAGCGATTGGCACGGATGGATGGGGCATGATAAGGATATCAAAATACCACATGTACCGGGACATGAGTTGGCTGGCGTAATTACAGAAGTGGGCTCAAATGTCAATCGCTTTAAAATAGGTGATCGAGTTACCGTTCCCTTTGTTTCGGGATGCGGTCACTGTCCAGAGTGTGAATCGGGTAATCATCAAATATGTGACAACCAATTTCAACCCGGCTTTACTCATTGGGGCTCTTTCGCACAATTTGTTTCTATCAATTATGCAGACATCAATTTAGTTAAGCTTCCTGATGAAATTGAATTTGCAACTGCAGCCAGTCTTGGTTGTAGGTTTGCGACTTCCTTTCGTGGGGTGGTGGATCAGGCAAAAACTATTGCCGATGAGTGGCTCGTGGTGCATGGCTGTGGTGGTGTTGGGCTATCGGCAATTATGATTGCCAACTCACTTGGTGCCAAGGTAATTGCTGTAGATATTGATGATGAGAAATTGACATTTGCCAAAACCATTGGAGCCATAATATCGGTGAATGGCTCCACTTCTAAAGATGTAATTGAAGAAATTCAAGAAATCACCAATGGGGGTGCTCATGTCTCCATTGATGCGTTGGGCCATCCTGACGTATTATTGAATTCAGTCAGTTGTCTGAGGAAGCGTGGCAGACATATTCAGATTGGAATCATGACGCCCACCCATACCAACTCCAAAATACCTACAGACCTTATTATTGCGAAAGAATTGGAACTCAAAGGCAGTCATGGAATGCAGGCATTCAGATATGAGGAAATGCTAAATATGATTTCTGATGGAAAGCTCATGCCTGAGCTTCTAATTTCTCAAAAAATTGGCCTTCAAGACGTTGTTGAGGAATTACCAGTAATGCATGAATTCAATTCAGTTGGAGTAAAAATGATCACTTCGTTTAGCTAATGACTGAAGAATATCTGTATGCTTGCTGAATTTAAGCAGCTTGAAAAAATCACGTAGAACAATCGAGGAATAATTCTTTGAAGTATTAGTTTCTGACCGGAAACCACTTCGACTCAGGATATGTTCAATCACTTCAAACCAATATCAAGATGAACGAGGAATTTTGCGATCCAGAAACAGGAGAATGCCGACTCACCGATCTTAGCGCTAAGAGCGAGGAAATTGAATTTGAAAAGGGTAAAGAGATCATTTATATCGGTGATCCAATGTGCTCGTGGTATTGGGGTATTTCCAAACACCTAAAAAGCCTAAAGGAACAATTCTCGAAATACAAATTCACAATTGTCGTTGGTGGATTGCGATCTGGAGGTGGCAACCCTTGGAACGACGAAATGAAGAGCTTTCTTAAACACCACTGGGAAGAATTGACTAAGCGTAGTGGTCAGCCTTTTGGCAACAAGCTTTTTGATTTAGAATACTTCAACTATTGATACCGAGTCTCCTTGTAGAGCCGTGGTTACAGGCCGTAGGTGGACGACAAAGGACAATGAGTTAGACTTTTTTGAAGCCGTAACACGAAAATTTTAAGTGGAAAATGAAGATTCAGCTGAAAATGAATTCTACCGTTCAATCTGTGAAGAGTTTTCAATTCCTTTTGAGGAATTCATTCAGGAATTCAACAGTCCAGAAATTAAATCAAAAACCTTTTCGGAATTTCAGTTGAATCGCCAATGGGGTGTCGCTGGTTATCCAACTGTTTTATTTGTGAATAATGAAGAGCTCTTCAAAATCTACTACGGATACCGAGAATTTGAAGGAATGAAAGAGGCTATTGAGAAAATTGTGGCAGGCGAACTAACGAATTGAAAACTGCTTATATTGAATTGAACAAGCCAATCTGCTCTTCTAAATCATATAATTCCTTTGATCTGTTATTAATGGCGTCATATTCCAGTTGATTCGACTTTAAAAAATTTTCATAATCATTTTTACTCATCCATTTATCAATAAGTAAATAGGTCTCCCCATCCATGTTTTTTAATAAGTCGTGCCCCATGTAGTCGTTGCATGGCTCGAAAAATTTAAACCATGATCCATTCCTGTCATATTCTTCTTCAAACTTTTGCTGTTTGGTGTTGTCTACCGTGTACTTCCAGATTATATAATACATAGACAGTTTCTTAGATTGTTTCTTTAAAGATAGTAATTTCTAGCAGCCTGTAGGATCACTACAAAACAAAATTCGATTGAATATTGTATTTAAATAATATTAAAATGTCGAAATTAAATAAAATCAGTTTTTAAAAGTGAATATTCTAAGAAACTGTATATTTACCCCACGTTATGATAGTCCTTGTTGAAGATTACCAAGTAGTATCCATGCACATGAAGAATGTGTTGGAAAGAGCTGGCTATGAGGTGCCAGCTATTTTTACTACTGGAGAGGAACTGATTGAATTTCTTAAAAACGCTAACCCAGATTTGGTATTAATGGATGTCATGCTAGAGGGCGAACTAGATGGTATCAACACGATTGACATAGTACGTAATCAGCATAAATCCCCAGTTATCTTCCTTACTGCTCTTTCTGATTCGGATTCCATTCAGCGAATTGGTGAAATAAAAAACTGCACACTGATAAACAAGCCCTTTGATGAGGCACAATTAGTATCTACTGTTGAGCAGGCAGTGGTTAAGGGTTTCAGTTAATATCAATAAAAAAAGCCCTTCTATAAAGATGGGCTTCTTAAATTTCTAGCCAAATTTTTCTACTCAATCAGCGATATCAATTGAAGTGTAACTGCCCTCTCAGCACCATCTTCAGAAATAACAAGATCTACAGATTCGCCACTTCGTCTGAATATTTTCCTTACATCCGGCAGGGCATATTCTTTCATTTCTTTTCCGTTAACCTTCAGGAGCTCCGAATCTACTTTTATTCCGGCCTCAGAGGCGGGACTGTTTTCGATCACCTGATGAATGATGAATCTCCTTAGATCCTTGTCCAAGGCTACATCTATTCCTGCGCTATTGATATTTAGCTTCTCACCAAAATGAGAATTCTTCTCTATCCACATCATTTTGTCTGGAACATCAATCGTGATATTGAATTCTCTCAAAATTCGATTACCAATAATTCCTGCCACTTTCTTGTCAGCCTGAATGCCTGATGTAGCCGTAGAGATTCCAATAGGCAAGTCCTCCACTACCTGATCTCCAAATTCAAATGAAATCACATGACCTTCGAAATGTTCTGTTTCATTTTCGCTAAGACCTTTTACAAAGTATGAATAATGTTTTCCTGTCTTATGGATCACATCCCACTCTTTGGCATAAGGAGAATTGAAATCTAATGTGCCCCCGGCTCCAGTCATAACAAAAAATCTACCTTCATGTGGTTCACCGTTGTTCAAGATTACTTTGCCAGGTATTGTTGGAATATATGTACTTAGCTTGAAAGGAATAGCTTGACCATTTTTTGGGCCATTGCCATGATCATAAATATCCATCGTCAGATTATCGTAATCGATGTGAACGGTATGATGATGCAAAAGGTCATAGCCAAATATTCCATCAAAATCCCGCCCTAGACTCATCTCCAGATGCCTCAAATCGGTAGCATATACATTAATATTGGCCTCCATTAGGAAATGCTTGATCTCAATCTTGTTATGTTTGATTAACTCAAATCGTGACCTAGCTTTATTCATTTGAGCTTCCCTTTTAACCAATTCAAGACTCTCAGCAACATTTCTATCAATTACTGTCAATCCAGACCCTGTGTCGAAAATGAAATCCAGAGGCTCTGAATCGTCAACACTTACTTTGATAAACATATGATCCCCAAACAATTCGAATGGGATACTCGTAATTTTCTTTATTTGAGCGAATGACTGAATCATTCCGAATAGAAGAAAAAGACCTACAAATTTTTTCATGTTGCTATGTGGTTAAATGCACAAGCAAATTACGGATTCTTTTTGAGTAGGAAAAATTTTGCTCTAAGTACAAACAAAAACCCGTTCGAATGGTTATCCCTTGGTGACTTCTGTGCAACTGAGGTAAAGCCAATCACAAGGCATCTTATGGCCAGTTAAAAACTCTATTTTAATTAATCACTTTTTCCTTTCGATTAAGGAAAGGTCTCATTCCATATCTTTTAATCATCTTCCAGTCCCGCATCCGATCAAATCAACAATTCTTGAAATTATAGCTTTGATTTAAGCCTCTTTTCTTTTGAAACAAGATTATAGATATAGCTGAAATCATCTCTGCTCTGATCACTTCTCATTGTCCCAGGTGTGTAAAAAAGGACAACCTCATTATCACTATACCAATCAACTGTGCCCCGATCAATAACTTCCTCATAAATGATTTTTTTCAACTTATTATCGAATACAAAAAAAGATACACCATACCCTCCATTAGATTGGTCTTTTTGCTGTTTGTAACATAATATCATTGAGCGGTCACCATTCGGTGAGTATTGAATATTACTTCCCAACCTTTGTTCGGCAATTTGCTGGTATTCAACAGATGCTGGCTGTTTTGAATTTTTACATTGAACCAACATAAAAATACTCAGAACGATGAGTGTTTTGACTGGCGTTTTCATATATATTTAAAGTTAACATTGTATTGATTCATTAATAATAGATATAGATTTCGTATAATGATAATTATGATTAAAGATATGAATATTCTACCTTGATCTTAATATCTACCCTAACTACTTATGAAAACTCGTTTAAAGGTCACCTCTATACTGGTATTGACAATTACCATTTGTGCCTTCTTCCTTTTCCAGTCAAATAATCGCTCCTCTTATGAGTTGTTTTTGAAAAATCATCCCTACATGAACAGAGGGTCCAATCATTTTTTGGAAATAAAAAATCAGGATCGTCCTGATTTAGCCTGGGAATTAGATTTCCTGCTCACCATGGATCCTGCGACAAAACAACCTGAGAGACCAAGGTTGCTTGACGCCTACAATAAAATTAAAGAGATCAATAAATCTAGAATTGCCTCACCCGGTGATAATACTTCTCCTTGGGTAGAAAGAGGACCCACAAACGTTGCAGGAAGAACTAGGGCGGTAGTTTTTGATCCAAATACAACCAACAAAGTTTGGGCAGGTAGTGTAGGCGGTGGTTTATGGTACAATAATGACATCACGGATGCCAACTCGAATTGGGTGGCTGTTGATGATTTTTGGAATAACCTGTCAATTACATCCATCGCTTTCGATCCAAACAATAGCTCAACCATGTACGTGGGTACAGGCGAGGGATGGGGAGCGGGAGCAGCCCGAGGTGCGGGTGTCTGGAAATCAATCGATGGTGGAGCGAGTTGGAATCAACTTACAGCAACTAGTAATTACTATTATGTAAACGATCTGGTATTGAGAGATGAAAGCTCTGGTGCCAATGCTGGTGTGCTCTATGTAGCCACTTCTCGCAGCTATCATGAAGGAACTTTTCATGGTCAAGACGCAATTAATTATTCACTTGACGGTGGAGTTTCCTTTACTTCGAATACATCTGTTGCTCCAACAAAAATCTGCGTCGCAGCTGATGATCGAATATGGGCTGGTACAAGCGATGGACAAATTATATACTCTGACGATGGAACTACATGGATCACCTCGGAAAGCACCGGATTGGGGCGTGTAGCAATTGCCTGTGCTTCCTCGAATGAGAACTATATCTATGGCCTGATAGAAGATGGAAGTACCGTCTCATCCATCATTTATTCCGATGATAGAGGAACAAGTTGGAATCCGGTAAACGAACCAGCAGACGTTGATACCGGCATCCCTGATGACGATTTTACACGTGGGCAAGCCTGGTATGATCTGGTTATTGCTGTGGATCCCAATGATGAAAACACTGTGGTTGTTGGAGGAATCGATTTATTCAGGTCAACAGACAATGGCACAAACTGGACTCAGATTTCAAAGTGGTCTAATAACAACAATTTATCTGGCCTAAGTGCTTCTGAAGTACATGCAGATCAACATGCTATTGCTTTCAAAGGGGCAGGTTCCAATGAAGTATTATTTGGAAACGATGGTGGAGTATTCTATTCCGCAGATCTTACCAATGCTGGTACACAGGCGGCAATTCCATCCAGAAACAATAATTACAATGTAACACAGTATTATGCCTGTGCAATTCATCCAGAAGCCGGAAGAGATTTTTTCCTAGCAGGAGCTCAGGACAATGGTTCTCAAAGGTATACGGAATCCGGTTTGAATGCTACTGTAGAAGTAAATGGTGGAGATGGTGCTTTCTGCTTCATTGATCAAACCAATCCTCAATTTCAAATAACATCTTACGTCTATAACGTGTATGACTTGTCCAACGATGAAGGTTCGTCATTCTACACTAATCTACAAAATGATCAAAGCACTGGGCTATTCATCAACCCGGCTGATTATGATGATAATCTCGATATCTTATTCTCTTCAAGAGATGAAAGTAGTATAAATCGTATATCAGGGGTAACAACTACTCCTGTAGTAGATAATATTTCGGTGACACTTGGAAGCACTACTTCACACTTAAGAGTCTCTCCATACACGACTGCTTCGAGTACATTGTTTGCTGGAACTATGGGTGGTAAAGTGTATAAGATTATCAATGCAGACGGGACACCTTCAAATACAGAAATTACTGGTACGTTCCCTGATGGCAGCATTTCTTGTATTGAAATTGGGGCTTCAGAAGATGAACTTCTGGTAACATTCTCAAATTATGGGGTCACCTCAGTATGGTATACTTCAGATGGTGGAACCAGCTGGTCTGACAAAGAAGGAAATCTGCCTGATATGCCAATACGCTGGGCTCTTTTTAATCCCAACAACAGAAACGAAGTTTTACTTGCAACAGAGCTTGGCGTCTGGAGAACGAGTAACATCAATAGTTCCAGCCCCGTCTGGACCTCATCCAATTCAGGTCTGGCAAATGTAAGAACGGACATGCTGCAGATTAGATCCTCAGATAATGAGGTAATTGCTGCCACACACGGAAGAGGCCTTTTTTCAAGCAATGGTTTTCAGGTTGAAGCAGCGCCAACGGTGGATTTTACTGCTGATGTAACCAATGGATGCGGTAGCAGCCTTTCTGTGAATTTTTCAGATCTTACTTCAGCCAATCCTGCCCCGACTGCTTATAGTTGGAGTTTTCCGGGAGGTACTCCTTCAGTTTCTACAGATCAAAACCCTCCGGAAATCACCTACAGCTCAATTGGCAATTATGATGTGACTCTGACAGTTACAAACAGCAGCGGACAATCAACAGAAACCAAAACAAACTACATTAGACTTGGTACTGCTTTTGAACTGCCCTTTAACGAGGGGTTTGAGTCGACCACATTCCCTCCGGACTGCTGGTATTCCTCTCGAGGTACCAATAACCTTGGTACTGTAAATGACTGGATCAGAGCTACGGATATTGTCAACTCCGGTACTGGATCGGCTTATGTTGAGTACGAATTGGTAAGTGGGGGTAATGCAGAAGATTGGCTGGTCACTCCTGAATTGGATTTTCAAAGTACGGTTAACAACAGTCTTTCGTTCTTTACTCAACAAACTTATGGTACTGATTACAATTCCCAATACCATATCAGAGTGTCAACTACTTCTCAAACTGATCTGGCCTCATTTGTTAACGTACAAACGTTCACAGGAAGTGATTTCTCAGACGCATCATTTACTCAGGAGACTGTTGATCTCTCCGCTTATAATGGAATGACTGTTTATCTGGCATTCATCATGGAGCAAAATGACGGGGATGATTGGCGAATAGATGATATTAGTGTAACAGGTGAACCTCTGCTAATCTCAGCAAGTAATGGGTTTAATATTTGTGCAAATGAAACAACAGTTCTTAGTGTATTTAGTGATGCTGGAGCTACTTATCAATGGCGATTAAACGGTGATATCATTAGCGGAGCTACATCCAACACACACACACCGGTAACAAGCGGTGATTACAGTGTTGATTTCACAAAGAATTCAGTAACGAGCACCTCCGATGACCAATCTGTGATCATCACGGATTTAGCAGTCATCTCAAGTCAACCAACCCCAGATACAACATGTACAACAGAAAGTGTCACCTTGGAAGTGACAGCAACAGGGACAGATCTGACTTATCAATGGTTTCATGGAACCACGCCTCTCACGGATGATGATAATTTATCCGGCTCAAATACCAGTTCCCTGACAATAGCATCTGCTACAACCTCTTATGACGGAAATTATTCCTGTGTGATTGGTAGTATTTGTGAAAGCACTGTGGTGAGCGAAGAAGTATCGCTAACGGTTAATATGTGTCTGGGAGTAGTGGAAGAGTTTGCAAAGAACCTTCGTTTATATCCTAATCCAACGCAAGGTGAATTTGTATTAGATCTGGGTGGACAATATTCAAAAATCATAAACACCACAATCTACTCTATTGGTGGTCAAAAAATAACTTACAAGAAATTTGAGTCTGGGACTGGTAAGACCATAACATTTGACATAACTGGACTCCCAGCTGGGATTTACTTGATGGTTCTGGAGTTGGATGGAAATATAATTCAACGACAGCTTATGAAGCAGTAATAATGATTGAGACCCATGAAATAAAGGGAAGAAATGAAAAAGGGGACTGAGCATTTGCTCAATCCCTTTACTTTTTTTCGACTATCCGAAAAATCTTATTCTTTATTCTTATCCTTCTTCTTTTCTTTCTCTTTCAATTTCTTAGCAACCTCCTCCTGCTTCTTCATCTCAATAACTAATTTTTCTTTGATTACGATCAGCTTTTGATCTTCCGCTAATACCCTCTCCTTTTCTGCTAGCTGAGCCTTAATCTCCGCGATTTCCTTCGCGGTAATATCTACCCTTACCTTTTGGGAAGCTACGATAGCAGCCTTCGCAGCTTCTTTTGCATGTTCGCTGGCTAAGACTTTCATTTCCTCTGCTAAAACAGTAGCCTTTTCGGCAAGTACCTTTGCCTCGAAGGCTTGTTTTTTGCTCACCGCAGTTTCTCTTTTTATTTCATCGCTAATCAAGTCAACCTCTTTAATGGATTCAATCATTTGCACTTTCAAAACTTCCTGCTGTTTCACTACTTCGCTGATTTCTATCAATGTTCGTTCTTCTTCCTCGTCCATAGAAGGTGGAGGTGATGTCTCTTCGATCATAACCTTAAACTTGAAATTCTTGATATAATCCATTGGATTCTTATGCTTCCCATCTTCCAAAACTTCATAATGTAAATGAGGCCCAGTCGATTTTCCTGAATTTCCACTCAAAGCGATCACTTGACCTTTTGACACCCTCTCACCATTGCTAACTTTAAATTCTGAAAGTTGAGCATATTTTGTCTTGAACATATCTCCATGCTTTAAAATAAGCATTTTCCCATGCCCTTTAGCATCCGTGCTCACCTCTTCCACAATACCATCAGCCGTGGCGACTACCTCAGTTCCACTGGCGGTAGCTAAGTCAAGTCCTTTGTGCATCCTCCTGTTATATTTTATTGGATCTATTCTCCAACCAAAAGCTGAGCTCACTATAAATTCGGCGGTTGACTTCAAAGGCAAAATAGAAGGTTTATACTGATCTTCTTGAAGAATCAACATTTCCGTTTCTATCCATTCTGATTCAAAAGGAGCTGTGATCTCCTCAATCTTCTCTGCAATATGATTCGCCGATTCATCTCCCTCTTTTGAGGTGAAGGCAAATAATACCAGAGCCATAACAGGCACTGTAAAAAAGTAAGCAACTGTTGATTGCTTCTTGGTTTTTGATTTATTCATCATAACAATTCGTTTTTTAATAGTTGAAAAATTGAAATGACTCACCAATCCAGAATATGGCGCAGACCGTAGCTGTGAATATAGAATTTCCTGATATCCAATCAGGTCATCGAATTGATTCACGACAGTTGAATCTGCTTGATATTCATGAACTTCGATGAGTGCTCTTCGATACAAATAAATGAAGGGATTGAACCAGAACAGAGCAACAAAGAAGTCAATCAGCAACCTATCCAACGAATGAAGTTGCCGCACGTGCACACATTCATGGGCGACTATCTGTTCGAAGGATTTAGTTCCGAATATATCTACAGGAATAAACACGCTAGAAAAGAAACTGAACGGCCTTGATTGTGTTGTCTTAAAAAGTTTAAACCAGTATTTTTTTACATATTCACTATGAGATTTTAGTTTTTGAAGAATAATTAAATGAAGTGATGACCGTCCTATTAAAAAGACCATCATAAGAATATATATCCATGTGAGAATTGACCAAAAACGAATTGAAGAATCCGAGGAAGCCAGACTTGATTGAATCCCCTCTCCTATTGGTGCAGCTATCCACACAAACATCTCGCTTTCAACAAGCGGTTGAGAAATTGAGGCAACAGGAATGCTGATAAATGGGATCACGAAGGATCCAATTATAGTTGTCAGCAAATAGGTACGATTTAATGTATGGCTAATTTTATTCTGCAGAAATAACCAGTAAAAGAAGTAAAACACTCCTTGAATGGCCATTACCTTAATCATATAGACCATTACCTCACTAAGTCCCATCCTGTTTTTGTTTTGTTATCTGCTCGTCAATCAGTGTTCTTATTTCTTTGAGTTCAGCCACGGACAATTCGCTTTTCTGTGTGAAGAAAGACGCAAACTGCTTTGTGGAGTTGTCAAAAAAACTATTTAATAAACCATTGAATGACTGTCTAGTGTATTTGTCTTTAGTAATCACAGGTCGGTACTCGCGCGCCTTCCCGTGTGTCTCAAAATCTATGAAGCCTTTTTTTACTAATACATTCACGACCGTTGACACGGTAGTATATGCTGGTTTCGGCTCAAGGTATTTTTCTACAATATCTTTCAAATAAGCTTTTTTGAGACTCCAGAGATGTTGCATCACATGCTCCTCTGCTTTGGTCAATTCCTTCATGAAACAATACTATAACTATAATTATAATTACGCAACTATTTATATAGTAATTCTGAAAATTTAACAATTGCATTATTGAGGCATTCTAGAAACTAGATTTAATGCATACAACTCTTCTAAATTTTTGCTTATTTTTTTTTGTATTTCTACCATTAAAAAAAATGCAATTTGCGAGTGAGTTTGAATTAGAATT
>JAAEPI010000826.1 GCA_024232835.1 Cytophagales bacterium | reverse complement strand
TGTGTGATTGTATGTGATGGAGAAATTATTGGTGAGGGGTTTCATGAAAAGTATGGTGAAGCTCATGCAGAAGTAAATGCAATTGCGGCAGTTAAAGATCAATCCATTCTATCAAAAAGTACTGCTTATATAATATTGGAGCCTTGCGCACATCACGGGAAAACACCTCCCTGCGCTAATCTTCTTATCGAGAAGGGCTTGAAGAGAGTCATAATTGGCTGTAGAGACCCTTTTGTGGAGGTGAATGGAAAAGGAATAGAGCGACTTCAAGAAGCGGGGGTAGAAGTTGTGGTTGGAGTTCTGGAATGTGAATGCAGGAATTTGAACAAACGCTTCTTCACTTATATAGAAAGGAAGCGACCTTTTGTAATACTCAAGTGGGCTCAGACCAATGATGGATTTATTGCACGTGAAAATCTTGATTTGAAGTGGATAAGTAATCAATACTCACTACAGCTGGTTCATAAGTGGAGGTCAGAAGAGGCGGCCATTTTGGTAGGAAAAAATACGGCCCTGCATGACAATCCATCTTTGACGGTCCGTGAGTGGAAGGGAAAAAATCCAGTGAGAATTGTAATTGACAATCGTTTGGAACTTCCACGTGAGTTGAATTTGTTTGATGGGTCTGTCCCAACAATGGTTTTGAATTTGGAAAAGGAAGAGAGGTCAGACGGAGTTCATTATGTGAAATACGATGGGTCAATGAACAATCTGCTCGATAAATTATATGAGCAGAAAATTCAATCTGTGATTGTAGAAGGGGGAGCAAAAGTATTGAATAATTTTATTGAAAGCGAGTTGTGGGATGAAGCTCGTGTTTTTTCTTCTAAAAAGGAATTTGGAGAAGGAATTGAATCACCTCCGATTGGCGGTAGATTATTGGAGGACAGAAAGGTGATGGGAGATAGACTGGAAGTATTTGAGTATGTTCATTAGATAAATAGTTACCAACTACTAAAAAATGGAAGAAGAATTACATGTCGACACCTCGGCATCAAGGGAGGAAAAATACCGAACAATTACACCTCAGATAAAAACACTTATATCTGGTGAAACTGATTTGATAGCCAATATGGCCAATATTGGTGCGGCTCTGAAAGAAGCGTTGGGTTTTTTCTGGGTTGGTTTTTACGTGGTGAAAAATAATGAATTCGTCCTTGGACCTTTTCAGGGACCGATTGCATGTTCCAGAATTCAAATGGGCAAAGGAGTGAGTGGGGCTGCTTGTGAAAGTGGAAAGCCCTTGATTGTTCCGAATGTTGATGAATTCCCAGGGCACATTGCATGTAGTGCTCATACCAAATCAGAAATTGTCGTACCGATTTTTAGAAATGACACACTTTTTGGTGTCCTTGATGTCGATAGTGATAGAATAAATGATTTCAACGAGGTAGATGCGAAGTGGTTGCAGGAAATCGCAATGCTGTTTTAGCCATTAATTAGTCCTGTTGCCTCCTTTGCAAAATATGTCAGGATAATATCTGCTCCTGCTCTTTTGATGCTAAGCAATGACTCCATCATAGCTTGCTCTCCATCAAGCCATCCCTTTTGATCAGCGGCCTTGAGCATGGCATATTCACCAGATACATTGTAAGCGGCAATTGGGACTGGAAAATTTTCTTTTAAATCACTGATAATATCGAGGTAGGCCAATGCGGGCTTCACCATAAGGATATCAGCCCCTTCATCGAAATCAAGTTGGGCTTCCAGCAAAGCTTCATCCCGATTGGAAGGATTCATTTGGTAAGTTTTTTTATCTCCAAACTTCGGTGCTGAGTCCAGAGCATCTCGAAAAGGACCATAAAACGCACTAGCATATTTTGCGGTATAAGACATGATACCGATTTTCTCAAAACCATTCTCATCTAATACCTGACGCAAATAACCCACTCGTCCGTCCATCATATCAGATGGCCCAATCATGTCAATACCTGTCTCGGCTTGTGCCAATGCCATGGTACCTAGTACTTCCAGAGTTTTATCATTAAGAATTTCACCATTCTTCACAATCCCATCGTGCCCATCGGAGCTATATGGATCCATGGCCACATCGGTGACAATCATGGCTTCCGGGAATTCTTCCTTGATTTTCTTTAATGTTTTCAAATAGAAGAATTCAGAATCATGGCTTTTAGTGGCCATTGAATCTTTGTGTTTCTCGTCCACAACCGGAAACACATCAAAGCCCTTAATTCCAAGTTTCAGACATTCCTCAATCTCTTTGAGCATCAAGTCTTCCGACAGTCGAAAGATTCCCGGCATAGATGAGACTTCTGTTTTTTGATTAGAGCCTTCTAAGAGGAAAAGAGGGAAAATAAAATCATCAGCAGTGAGAATGGTTTCTTGTACCATGTCACGAATGGCTGTCGATTGGCGATTTCGTCTGGGTCGTCGGTTCATTTGTACAAACTTATTCATAAAAAAGGCCCCACACTTAGGAGGGGCCTTACTTTTAGTAACTGGAGTGTTTTTCTTTAAACTTTTTAAGTTGCCTCCTGAGTGCTTTTACCGCATCATCAGTTGCTGCTTCAAACGATCCTGCCCTTTTCTCAGCAAATAGCTGATTACCGGGAATATTTACTTTTATCTCAACCGTCTTATTTGAATGATTGTCATCTGCTTCTACCTTCAAAATGACTTCACCATCTATGATCCCATCATAGAATGTTTCCAACTTATCTGCTCTCTTCTGAATGAAGTCTGTCAACTTATTATCTGCGTCAAAGTGAACGGAATGCATTTGTAACTTCATATTCTCCTTAGTTTTTAGTTAAACAATTATGCTTTGGGGTGTGCCTGGTCAAACACCGCCTTCAGCTTTTTGATTGAATTATGTGTATATACTTGCGTGGAGGCCAGGCTAGCATGCCCCAGCAAGTCTTTAACGGCGTTTAAATCTGCGCCTTTATTTAATAAATGTGTAGCGAATGTATGTCGAAGCACGTGTGGACTTCTCTTACTCAATGTTGTTACCTGTGTTAAGTAATTCTTCACTGTTTTATAAACAAATTGTGGGTAAAGATCATTCCCCGAATTAGTTGTCAAAAGTTTATCAGATTTCCCCGAAACATCGGATTTAAGTTGTTTATATTTCTCAACCTGATCAATCACCTCCTGATGCAATGGGATGATACGTTCTTTGTTTCTTTTCCCTAATACTTTAACGGTTTTTTCGTAGTAATTGATGCTCTCATTTCTTAATCCAATGAGCTCTGACAAACGCATGCCTGTAGCATACAACATTTCTAAAAGGAGCTTGTCTCTCTGCCCCGAGAAATTATCTTTAAAAGTCAGGTGATCAAGTAAATTGTCCATTTCTGACTCCTTCACGAAGTTGGCAAGATCTTTTGGCACTCGAAGAGATTTCAATCTGCTAGCTGGATTTACTTCGATAAATTCCCTACGTTGTAGAAATTTGTAAAAGGATTTAAGGGAGACAATTTTTCGGTTGACCGTTCGAGAGGCAACCCCCGTATCCATGAGGTGAACCACCCAGCTTCGCAAATGAGGATGTTCGGCTTTTTCAATTTTCGAAATCTCAAAAGTGGCAGCTAAAAATTCTGAAAATTGTTGGAGGTCTTTGGAATATGCTGTGATCGTATGAGGACTAAATCTTTTCTCGAGTTGAAGGTATTTGATGAAAGACTCAACCATAGGCACTTTCCCACTGTGGGAGTACTAACTTATTGAATTTTAGATAAAATGAAAAAGAAGAGGTCAGTTATTTCTTGACTAGTGCCATTGATTAACTAGAAAGGCCTCCGCATGCGGAGGCCTTTCATGGAGAGTGAAAATAATGTAATTATTTAGAGTCTACTGAAAAGTCTCAAGGGCATTAGATACGAACGGACTTTTCCTGTCATGGTATTCTTGGTTTTCCCCACTTCTACTTGTGCATGACTTCCAGAAAGAAAAATGAACTTAGCGATAGTTAATAATATCTATTTCTGATGATTTGATGTTTAAGTGTTCAATTCTGAATCAAAGCTTTGAATACATTTTTTCAGATCATATCCGCGTAAGACAGGATTTTTTAACTGAGTTAAGGAGCAATAAAAAGCAAAAAACCCATCCCGCCGAGGCGAAATGGGATTTTCAATGTCTTCGAGATTTTTAAGAATTATTTGTTCTCTACGTCTCTGATTTTTTGGATATAAGCTGCTTTCAGCACCTCTTCTCTTCTCTGGATTGAAGGCTTCACAAAATGCTTGCGTCCTCGAAGTTCTCTCAAAACACCAGTTTTTTCGAACTTCTTTTTGAAGCGCTTTAGCGCCCTATCAATTGATTCGTTCTCTTTTACGTTTATAACAATCATCTTTAATTATTCAGATTCGGGGCGCAAATATAGAAAATTACTTCAGTCTTATCAAACTATTTATTCATTCAAAATTGCACGACCAATCACTATTTTTTGAATTTCGGATGTACCCTCTCCAATGGTGCAAAGCTTTGCATCTCGATAGTACTTCTCAGCAGGGTAGTCCTTGGTGTAGCCATAGCCTCCAAAAACCTGAACACAATCATCGGCCACTTTGACGGCAATTTCTGAGGAATATAGCTTTGCCATCGCCGATTCTTTCCCAACGGGTTTGCCTTGATTTTTGAGTTCTGCAGCTCTGTAGGTTAGTTTTTTTGCTGCCTCCACCTTCACGGCCATATCGGCAAGTTTGAATGAAATGCCCTGAAAATTGGAAATTGGTTGATTAAATTGATGCCTCTCTTTCGAGTAAGCAACTGCCGCATCCAGAGCTCCTTCTGCTATCCCGCAACCAACTGCCGCAATGGAAATTCGTCCACCACCCAATACTTTTAATGATTGCACAAATCCATCTCCAACCTCACCGATTAAATTTCCCTCTGGTATTCGACAATCTTCAAAAATCATTTCACTGGTTTCTGATGCACGCATGCCTAGCTTATTCTCTTTTCTTCCTTTGGAGAACCCTGCGGTTCCCCTTTCAACAATAAATGCCGACGCATTGCGCGATGCACTGGGCTCTCCGGTTCGAGCGATTACAACCGCAACATCTCCCGAGTTTCCGTGGGTAATAAAATTCTTAGCACCATTGAGCACCCATTCATTGCCTTCTTTTATTGCTACAGTTTTCATGTTACCTGCATCTGATCCCGTATTAGGTTCTGTCAGACCCCACGCACCTATCCATTCC
>JAAEPI010000825.1 GCA_024232835.1 Cytophagales bacterium | reverse complement strand
CCAGTCTTCATCCACTTGCTGCTGCTGCTGCTGGCCCTCTTCACCATCCTCTCCTTCGTCTCCTTGCTGGAGCAATTTCTTTATATTATGGAGGGCGCGGCAGCGCCCTTCCATAATATTGAGGGCTTGGAACCAGAATGAGACAAGTGCACAAAAATCACTTTCGAGAAAATCGACTTTTAAACTTTAAACCAGTTATGTAAATTCGAGGGTATGATGGACGGTGGTTTTCGCAATTCCGTATGGTAGATAGATGTGTTATGAATATTATGTGTGGTGAACGGTTGATTTGCACTGTAATTGACCCTCATTAGGGGAGCTTCAACTTGGTCGGTCAGTCAAAATCTGCACTTGTCTCATTTTGGCTTGGAAATTCCAGTGAGACAAGTGCAGTTGTTTATTGCATTTACCTTCTTTTGTGCGTAAAATTGAAGTTTGTTTTGCGTTCTAAGTTGGCAGCCTTTATAAAAACAGTCCAAACTGTTCAATGAGCCTGTTTTGATGCCATTGATGGCGGCAGTTTTAACAAATTGACAAGACTGGTAGCTGCACCAGAAGTTCTAACAAATTGACAAAAATACTTTGAAGCTTTTCAGCTTTCAGCTAATCGTCATCACTGTTTTCATTTTCACTGAATTCAACACAGTCATTCTTCTTTTTTCCACTACTTGGCAGCTTTTGATACCAGCTGTGGTTTTCTGATAGAATGATGCCTTTTTGGCACAATCTGACGAGATCCTTTTTCTTAGCCACTGAAATCTCCAACAGACCCTTATAGGCCTGGAGTGGCTGAATTTTAGCTGCCTGTACTGACTTTTTCTTCTTCCTCAACAAAATTGCTTGTACTCCTCATCATGCCGATACTTATATTGCATGATTGATGGATTCTCTTTGGAAAATGACAACACTTTGATTTCCATCCATTAACTTTGGTTCCATCAGTAGCTCTATCTCCGTTGGTGGTGGTTTTTGAATGGTTACACTTGAAGTCCAGAAAATCCTTGTTTGTCATTCTTCTAGATTGGCTCGTCTGGCCTGTTGACAGACCAATTCAATTTCGTGCATTGCATAGCAAGACCTTTTGTTTGGCTGACTCTATTGCTGCATGCATAGAGTCACACTTCGTTTGGGTGTGCCCAGTTTCTAGGTAGTTGTGGGTGAGACTCTGGATCTTCAGCTTCTTGACCACATAAGAGTACTCAACGATGGATTGATTTCTGCTCTGTCCACCACATGAATCAGTCCAACATCTGACATCAGCACAGCTGTCCAGGAGAGATTTTTAACATTTCAAAGATGCAACTTGCAATCTCAGAGCTCCCTTTCTGACCCTCAGTCTCGTTCCAAAAGAAACAGCGCCTTCTTTGTTGCCCATGTTGCTAACAGTAAAGTTGAATCAGTTTACGCTTCTGGACTGGCTAACATTCCACATGGCAATTTGATCACATTTGGTAAATCGAATGAGAACTCTCACTGCCTCTGATATCTTCGCCTCCAACATGTCCCTGCTTTTTGCCACCCTACGCAGATCCTTCCATAATAAGTTCATCATGTTCATACTGTCCTTTTTGCTCTGGATCACGTTCATTGAAGCGATTGCAAACGATGCTCAAGTTACACATTAGAGTGACTGAAGAAGTATAGAGACAAGTGCACTTGTCTCATAGACATCTCCATGCCAAAATGAGACAAGGGCACTTGTCTCATTTTGGCACCAAGATCCCTGACAGGTGGAAATCGGGCCACCTCCAGATCTCGAGCT
>JAAEPI010000824.1 GCA_024232835.1 Cytophagales bacterium | reverse complement strand
TATACATCACAAGTGGATTCTCGCCACGGTATCCTCATAGGAAAGCGTAAAGGGAAGAAATTTCACTGTTTCGACGGGGTTGTACTGGACGCAGACGAGAATGCCGCAAGAAACGTTTTAGCAAGACTGGATGATTCAGAGATTCATCGTTGGACTCCATTCCAAAAAGTGAAGTCTATTTTGCTGAAACGGACCTCTTGTCAACGCTTGGGACTGCTCAAGCAGGACTCTAGAACTTCTGAAAAGAAGTCAATCAGAGAGCAAATTACTTTAAATGCATAACTTTGAATAACATTTAATGAACAGAAAACAATGCTTGTAGCAGGAAAAAAAGAAGAACAAACAATCGATATTCAGCCATTTAAGACTCAGCTTCTTAAATGAAGACCCAGCTTCTTAAATGGGTTGGTAATAAACAACGATTCGCGCACGAGATTGTTTATTGTTTCCCATCTCAATTCAACAATTACTACGAACCATTTTTGGGAAGTGGGGCCGTTCTGGCTACTCTATCACCCAAAAGAGGTATGGGGTCAGACGCATTTGCTCCGCTGATGGAAATATGGAAAACTCTACGAGATGACCCGGAGCGTTTGAAAGAGTGGTATTCAGATAGACGGATGCTAGTGGAGAAAGAGGGGAAAAAGGAAGCATACGAGAAAATTAAACAATCTTACAATTATAATCCAAATGCGGCTGATTTTTTATTTATCACAAGATCATGCTATGCCGGGGTTGTCCGTTTTCATAAAGCTGATGGATATATCTCCACACCATGCGGAGCGCACACACCTATTGCACCAGAAGCTTTTTCAAAAAGGGTTGACCTGTGGCACGAGAGAATCCGGCATGTAGATTTTTCCTGCGCTGATTACAGAGATGTCTTTAGCAGAGCAAACCCGGGCGACATGATTTATTGTGACCCTCCGTATAATGATAGCCAAGCTATTTTGGATGGTGCTCAAGTATTTAACTTCAATGATCTTATTGAGAAAATTGCACAGGCAAAGAGAAAAGGGGTCTTTGTCGCTCTAAGTACTGATGGCACGAAGAAATCCGGTAATCATGTTTGCGAATATGATTATCCAAAGGGGCTTTTTGAGCAGCAAATAAGCGTGAACTGTGGTAGATCGATGCTCAAAAAATTCCAAATGCAAGGCGAATCTCTCGAAGAACACGAGGTTTCAGATTGGCTAATGCTAACCTACTGATCAAGCGCACCTCAACCGACTCGCCTTTAACTTCGTTGACGGCTCGCTATATCTGGGTGATCGATTCTAGAAAAGTCGAGAGTGTAGGGGCTTCGCCCCAGGGTAACTATAAGGAGAAGAACAGCGTGAATTCTACCGTTCGTTTTCTTGCTCTTTTTCTTTGGTCAATGTTCGAATC
>JAAEPI010000823.1 GCA_024232835.1 Cytophagales bacterium | reverse complement strand
ATTTTTCTGAATAGTTGTGGGCAATTTTATTGGTTATACGTTTATTTTGTTTGTCTATTAGTAGAAATATAGCTCTTTTAGCCCTTAATAATGTAACAATATGTTTGGATACAGATTGAATAACTGAGTTCGTATCGTGTGTAATTCAAGGTCATCGGTAATTGAATTTTCTTAATGACAAAAGCTCAATAATCTGGTATCATCTCCGTAAAAAGAAGATATTATAAATCATAATAATACGGAGAAAATTATAATGCAAGAATGTTATCAGAATATGATTGCTGATGTGAGTGCCAGCATAGCGCAAAATTTTCTGTCGAATGAAACTGATTTGGTAAGCCGTTCAATATTTTTAGATTCTGATGTCGCAGAAATCACAAGACAGATCGGTTTGGAAACGACAAAAATAATTATGGAAGTGACTCTTGACAATCTGGTAAAAGAAAAACAGTCAGAGGGACTTGTCATTCAAAGAAAACCTACAATTAAATATAATGTTATCTTTGGAAAAATCAGTTTGGAATCCCCTTATTTATGGGCGAAAGGGAATAGTGCGAATCCTTTGATTAACGAAATGGGAATCACCTGTCAGGGAAGAAGTGAAACGGTTAATCGTGCGCTGACCGATTTTGGAATTGAAGAATCATTTTGTCATGCATCCGAAAGATTTGCCGAACATTACAAATATGATGTCGGACCGAGTGCGGTGTCACGGGTGACCAAACAGATAGCGCAGGAAGCCTTAGAATATACCGAATCAAAATTGGCAGATGCCGGTCAGAAATACGGAGTGGCTGACATTAACGAAGAGTTGACAGGACCATTGTTGATAGAACTCGACGGATGTGAAATCCGCACTGCAGTCACAGCGCCGCTCAAAAATACCGAAGCGACCTCTCCGGTTTGGAAACTTCCTAAAAAAGGGAAAATCGTAAAGTGGCGTGATGTGCGGATCGGGCTTACTCGTTCTTTGGGAGAGGTTTCAAAAACTTATGTGGGAAAGATGAGTTCGTATCCGGAAGTGGCAGGGCTGCTGCACAATGCTTCGGTGATGGTAGGAATGACTCCGCATACGGAAGTGATAGGTGTGTCAGACGGAGGTATCGGTCTGAAAGAGGAACTTGAAAATCAGTTTCCCGGTTTGCAATTTATATTAGATAAGACGCATCTTAAAGATCATCTTTACGAAACGGCCAAAGCATTGGGAATACCGGAAAAGGAGAGGTGGGAATGGGTAAGCACCCGTTTGAAAGATATTAGCGAGGGAGAAGTCGGAAGGATAAAGGAAGAATTGGAAAATGAATATGAACGGGAGCCTAATCATCGGCTAAAGCGCCTGATTGGTTATCTGACCAGATTTTATGATGCCTTGAATTATGATGATTTCAAAAAAAAAGGATTTCCGATAGGATCGGGAGAAGTGGAAAGCGCTCATAAATCTGTTCCTCAGAAACGCCTTAAACTTCCCGGAGCATCTTGGCATCCGGATTCTATAAATCCGATGCCAGCTTTGCGAGTATTGAGAGCGGATGATTGGTGGGAGGATTTTTGGATTGTAAGAACGGAGAGGAAACTGGCAGCTTGATTTTACCGACTACCTTGAATTACACACCGGCGGTAATTTATAAACATTACACCGACAACATCATTTTCTACTTTAAGCAGTATCCCAGCCGATGACTTGATATTTTCACGCCGGACAAAGGAGCGTCTATTAGACTCGCTACGATGTCTGGAATCATCCATAATGTTATCGCCAT
>JAAEPI010000822.1 GCA_024232835.1 Cytophagales bacterium | reverse complement strand
GTTCGGCTTCAAAAATTATTTTTGATAGAGATAACAAATGACTATTGATTCACGACTCATACGTATCGATGAAAACAGAATAAGTATTAGCAATCCATATGGAATCGATGCTACTTTATTTGCAAATGATAGTGTCCCTGTAGATTCATCATCCATAACAGAGTTAATCGAACTCCTTGAATTGAAAAACACCATTGAATTAATAGCGGAGACCTCCCCCGATAGCTTTGAAACTTCTCCAAAAATTTCCAATGTTGTCCTTACTCCTGATTTCCATAAAGGTAAAGGTATCCCTGTAGGTACAGTAATGGTAACGCAAGGGTTTATCGTTCCCCAGGCAATTGGAAATGATATAAATTGCGGGATGCGTTTGCACACTACGTCTTTAGAAGCAGACCAAATTCAAAATAACCTTGATGAGCTTGAAACAACCCTCCGACACATCTTTTTCGAGGGTGGGCGAAATATTCCAATGTCAAGGGTACAGCGGGAGGCGCTCTTTAGAAATGGAATAACGGGATTACTTGACACAACACCTGCAAATTTTAAAGAAGGCCTATGGTCATTATTTCACGATTTAGACATTGCTCATGATCT
>JAAEPI010000821.1 GCA_024232835.1 Cytophagales bacterium | reverse complement strand
TACTAAAACTAAACAGGCTTATTCATGATTCCAGAACCAATCCTTAAAATCAACGCCATTCGGTCAGACGATGAAAATTTGCTAGCCTACAAAATCACGATCTCACAAGGCGAAGAGCAGATCACTTCCGAAGAAGATTTACTAGAGGGATTAAAAAACACCATTCCTGACCAAAAAGGAATTGTAAGCACACAGCAACTTTCCTCTACCTTATGGGTTATTCATTGCAATAAGTAAAAAGCCCCACTCTTAAAGTGAGGCTTTCAATTCTATTTAGTAACACTAGGGTTATTTCTTGGAAACAAAACCATCTATAAAGTCGAAGATATTAGCTGCTAAATACTCAAACCTATTTTCGACGACACTATCGTCATTTACTCTCCAAATTTCCTCTTTATAGCTTTCTTTAATTCCTAAACAAATTTTCTCTCCAACAGTAGAGTACCCTATTACAATTAACCCTTTATCAACCCATAATTCATCAGTATCTAAATTCTGTAAATCATCTTGAAGATCTGCTAAATCTCGAAAATTGTTAAAGTAAAGAGGATTTTCATCATTCTTACTTTTATCAAAAAGAATTGCTTCTGCAGGAAATTCAAACCCTCTTAATTCATCTTTCTTCATTTCTAGCACAATAGAATTACTTGAAAATGAATACTCTGAAATAAACTCTTTAAATTTCTTTGGAAAACTGAATCCTAAACTATTCTCTATTTCTATTAGTTTATCTAAGAAATTTTCTTCTTTGGAAATAAAATCAAAGCCCTTTTTCATTTTTTAATTATTCAAATAACCCTTTTAACCCACTATCAATCACTTGCTTACCTCCTGAATGGCTAAATGTATTATGAACAGCTTGTTCGACTGGAATCATAGTTTTACCATCTTGATAATGATGCCACGTATAATTTTTCCATGTACCATCTACTTTTATTGAAACAGGGCTACCATTTCCTGCAGGGTTCACCCATACACTTTCTGCTCCCAACTCTTTAATTAACCCTTCATTAGCAATCGCATTGTCAAGTTCGTAATTACCAGTTAGATTATTTGATTTAATATGGGTATTTGCTCCAGGAGAGAAGTCTTCAAATTCTGGAAAACCATTCTTATCGTATTTGACATTTACACTTTTACCATTAACCGTCTTTGTTGCTGTATAATCTACTTTACCCTTAAATCCTGATGGATGAGCCATATCTTCATAAAACTTTCCTACCTTATCAAGATCAAAACCGCCATCATCTATTCTTTTGAGTAAGTCTACATTTTTACTTACATCATGACCTGCATCACTTAGAACCCGCCACGCATCTACCGCATCAGGATTCTTGTTGAACAAATCCTTTAAGAATCGACCAGCATCGGGATCCTTAAGGTCAACTTCCAGCTTTTCAAACGGAAATTCCCCAGCTTCATCGAGCTGTTTCAACTTCCTAAGAACATCATTACTTAACCCATCACTATTCTTAAACAGTTTCAAAAATCTTCTTTGCACTGCGTTTGTTGCACCCATTAGGCCATCCATTACCTTTTGCACTTTAGCAAGCTTGGTGCTCACTCCAGCACCACCTATGAACATGGAACCAATAGGAACAACTAGACGACCTTGCTTGTACCTATTTACATTTTCAATGCCCCCAAAAGTCTCGCTGAATTCATCTTCTATTCCCTTCCAAATATCTTCGTAGGTCTTCGCCAAAGTCATTGCATAGAAAAAATCATTTATCGGCTCAATGATTTTCATTTTTTCATTGCATTCATCTTCGGTAGACTCATCCAGATAATTCAGGAGATCGGACTTTGATTCATTCCAATAATCTTTGAACCAGGCATATGTTACATCTTCCTGATTCTCATTGATCGCCTTATCCATAGCAGCCAAATGATGACTTTTTACCACTTCAATTCCTTCACATACAGTGTAATAGTAACTATAAGCCACTACCGTTTCAACGACTTTTTCAGGCAATTTCTCTATGAGATCCACTAAATCCATAAGACCTTCATATTCCAGATATGCCCCATCAATAACTCCCGCCGAGAATGCAATATCACCCGATCCATATGGAATGGAAATTTGCTTATCCTTCCATAAACAATAAGGTACTATTCCTTCCGGTTCACCACCATCCTCAGAATAACTCTGAAAGCCTTCGGCTCTGCATTCACTGTATTGCTCAACAATTGCATTAAGTCGTTCTAGAAAGTCATGAATTTGGCCATCCACTGAATAGAGCCCCTCAACCTTTAAATAAAAATCATCAAATAAATCACAGTCACTTAGTTTAGACAGGTTGTAATCATTAGGTTTTGCCGTGCCTCCTGCTGTATAATTCTCCCAGTCTTGATTTGGTCTGAAAATCGCACAGCTCGTTGCAGTGGATTCATTGAATTCTTGATTTTCATAATTCCAGTGTTTTATGGTATATCGACTTTGAATTCTCCCTTCTGTATATGGGAACTTGTAAAAGTCTCTGCTGTTACTCCCAACTAAAAAATATCCTCGGAAATATCCCCCAGAAATGTCTGCCAGATATACTTGATCATTACCTTGAACGCCTGAGAGGGTAAAACCGTAAATAGCTTGTAAAAAGTAATCATTCGGATTATATAAGGGGTAACGGTCTAAATCTTTCTCTCCAAATACTTTGACGCTTTTAATTGGAGCACTAATTGTGAAAGGAAGACCTCCGGGGCTAACGAAGACACAAGGATTATTTGAATCCAGACAATCGCTAATAGTTTGATCGATCAAGTTTGTAAAGCTGTCGCTTTGCTGAGTACCCTCCTCTTCCTCTTCAAACATACCCCCAACATCTCCAGCCGTTTCATTGATAGTGGTGTTAGTGCTGTATGTGACATTTTCATTCACCGATCCAGGGATATTAGTATACGTCACCACCACGTAGTTCGCTCCATCCGGCAGACCAACAGGCGCACCGGTAGCGGCTCGGTCAAGGTAGCTTTCGGTGCTTACATCCTGGCTATAGTTGACCACCACAAACACCGGATCTTCCTGCTGTGCCTGGTAGGCTTCTATTTTTTCTATCAATGCTGCTCTGTCCTCCAGCGGCACTTGTGAGCTGACATGAATCATATCGCCCTGGTACGAATCCGGTACATTCTGAGGACGCTCAATGACAGGCAGGGGCAGTATGGCCATAATTTCATCTAGACCTGCTAACTGTGGCAGGTTTTCGTCTACGTAATCCCTGACTATGCCCTTCATCTCTTCACGGTCACCGCCACTGAGTGCACTGATGGTGAATTTGGCAAGCAGTGCACCGCTCGCAGCGGCTAGTTCTTCAGATAGGTTGCCGAGCTCCTCTGCGCTGTTCAGTACACCCTCAATGTAATTCTTGAGCTTTCCCAAGTCATTCAAATCCATGACTACTTTATTTCGCTTGCGCAGCGCTGTAAATCCAGACCTTCGCTGCTGACTCCCATTGAAGTAGCTGGAATCTTCTACCTGCTTCGGCGCATCAAATAATGCCTGTGGTCGGCCTCCACTTCCTGTCAATGGGTAGTTATCACCCTCCAACGTCCTGAGATTAGTGTCTACCTCTGCCATACTGCTGGTAGAGTCTGCCTGGAGCTGAACCTGCTCTTCTTCATTCGCTTCAAGCTTGGGAGTAAGAATTTCAATTAGCAATTCCTTCAGGATGTCATTGAGATTAATTTCGATCTGGATAATAGCCAGCTCCAATGCCACCTCATCCCTCCCTGCTGTAGCTTCGATCCTGTAGGTGCCTTTAGTGTCTAAAGGAAAGGTTAGCTTATTTCCGTCTATCACCGCCTGTTGGCTCACCTCATCCTGTGGGGTGACGGTCCACTCCACTACATCATCAGGAGCCTGTTGTTCTTTTGTCAGGGCGGTCAATTCTGCCCATTCGCCTGATGCCACGGACACCCTGATTTGTTCATCGCTACGGTACAGGTCACCATCATAACTTATCAGCAATTCGGGCAGGTAGTTCTCCTCCACGTTTGCAGCCAGGTAGTTGATTCCGGCTTGCAGCCCGTCCTTGATCGCTCTTCCCATCTGCTTACGCTCGCTCGTGCCACTCTGAGCTATCCCATAAAAGGGGTTCGTTGCGTCCTGCTTATTCAGGTTGTATTTTCCTTCTCTTATCACGTCGCTGTACGTGACTGTGGGAACTACCTCGTAACCTGTGGCCTTGCTCCCTGACAAAGTAGAAGTGACGATAATGTAGGGTTCCGATGAATATTGAAGCTTTGCGGATAGCGAGCGATTAAATTCTTCAAAAATGGTTTCAAATTTCTCAAAATCCGGATCCAGGGTCATTTGCCCAACAAAGTATACCCGGATACCTGTTTGTTCGAAGAATGCCTTGGTACTCAGCTCCAGCCCACTGGTAGCAATCTCCTGTAGGATGGATTCTAACAGGGGACTTTGATCTAAATCTTCGAGAAGGATACTAAACAGATTGTCTACTTCGGCATCCATCTCACCGGTGTAGTTGGAGTGTGACAGTACTATCCAGTCGATCAGGAAATTAAAGCCGTCTTCCGCTGATTTCTTCGTGTTTTCAATGGCCTCACCAAGTTTGGTCTGTCCAGATGCTGGCTGTACGAAAAAAAGAAATACTAAACAGATACCTATAGAAAGTATGGCTCTTGTTATCCTTTCCTTTATGTACCTCCTACTGTTTTTATTACCTATCGTCATTTTATCGATTTTCTGTTAAATCCCACCAGTGGGTTCTACCTGCCGGTAGGCAGGTTCCCCGATGCTTGCATCGAATTAATTTTTGCACCTAATTCATATCTCGTGAGCCTGACTTTGTCAGCAGGCTGGCTTGCTCCGAGGTTGCTAAATCTCTTTTTTCATATGGGCTTTGATTTTTTTGTTAAAAAACAGAACTTTCACCTTTCCCCTTAGGTCTCCCTCAAGAACTGTTGGTTTAGGTATGAAATACAAAGTCAGGTCTCCTGAGAGGGAAATATCTATTAGTACAATCTGTTTCCAACTTTTAAAAGGCATTTTATACTTCATGAGCACTTTGGCATATAAATCTGCCCATATACCAGCCCTAGCCAAGGCAAATTCCGGATTATACTGCACTGCTGCGAGTATACCTGCCGCAAGGCCAGCTTCTATACCAAACTTGACTTTGGCAACTACCAAAGGAATGGTAGGTGTATTGGCCTTTATTGACCATTCCACACCCAGGCCTAACTCTGCTTCGTTCTGATTCACGTCCAGCCATCCGGTCGGGGACCATCCGACACATCCGGGAACAAACTTTAGCCTGTCCTCCCTGGTTCCAAGTGCAACACGCCATTGCCCCGGTTTTACGTCAACCAACAAACTTCCTTCTGCACAAATTATTTTGGGCTTGTTTAGTTCAATAGAGGCATACCCCAAAAAGTGCTTTTCGTCCGAATTATACTTAATAAGTATGGTGCCCTGGATGGCTGCTTCATTATCAATTGTGGTCACCATGGGCGTTTGGCTCCTTATTTGTACATCGCCATTGAACTCCAATGTATAGTCACCATTTTCTTTGGTATTGATCTCACCTGCAACTGCCAGTCTCAGATTTTCACCATCACTAGTATTATCAAAAAATACAACATTCATATAGGCACCAAAGCGCATTTGAGGATCTGGTGCAATGCCGCCACTGGCCGTTTCGGACATATGATGATATAATCGTCCGGCCACACCCACCAAATCAGCTTTGCCCATGGATACGGGTTTCTCTAATTCTCTTGCCTCTTTGGAGATGGTTTCTCCCAGTTCGTAATCCTGCCCATTGCCTCCCTCATTGCCTCTGATTTCAGCAAACCAATAGGAATTGTCACCTTTTCTTCCATTTACGTAGACCGCCTGCAGGTTAAAGGGTTTTGGCACCTTCACATTCATTACAATATCACCAGACCACCATACATCACCATATACAGGATCATTAGGTGTGTAATGAACCATACCACTCAAATCCAAAATTGGGGTCCTCATATTGAGGGGAATAGGATCCACAAGGAAAGCATCGACAATGGCTCCCTCATAATCTCCTGAAGCTAATTTTGATCCTATGCCAACAAAGTCAATAGAATTTTCTCCTCCGTCAAATGCTGGAAGACCTGCTTCTTCAGCAAAATCAGAAGCGATATCCGCCACTGCGTCAGCAGCAAGGTCGACAAGTTTGCTTCTAATCAGGTTAGCGGATCGTCCACGAATTTCTGCTGCTACATCGCCCATATCAATCCCACTTACCAAATCTTCGCCAAGTCCTAGAATGGTAGACTCCATATTTTCGAAGCTTACAAAGCTGAGAACTTCACCCATTACCTCACCCATTAGTTGAGGGGATCCGGTGATTAGTTTGGCAAACTCATCTGCTCCGCCCTCACCAGTCAAGGAGGCATACATAGCATCTGTTCCGTTCTCTACAATATATTGAGTTATACGAAGCATCACCTCCTCATCGATAAGTGTTTCGATGGGAATTGTCAGGTTATTTCGAACAGATTGATCTAGGGAACTTTTAATCTCGTTTTTCAGCGCATCACCAGATATAGTGGCAACTTCCTGAATCAAGGATGCAACATCTATTTTATCATTTTGTAATGCATTTACTAGTCCATCAGTGATCCCTCCTATCAAATCATCAATTACACCTGCCACTTGATCATTAGCTTTGTCGGTCAGGTCATCTATTTCTTCCTTAATCTCGTTGTTTAGGCTGTCAGCTTTTTCCTGAATGGGATCAAGTAGTTCCATTGCCAGTACCTGGACAAAGCCACCTACAAATGCATAGAGTTTATCGTTAGTAGGCTCACTAGCCTGATCATCTGCTGTTTGGAAAATATCCTCTGTTGCGTATATAGAACCCTGACTAGCCAGACTTTGCTGATAAGCCACAGCATCGGCTTCCAGGTCTCCCATATCAGCATTCAATTTTGACAAGAGACTTTCTTCCAATTCGTCCATCTCCTGCTCTATCTGGCTCACTGCCTCCCCAATAGTTTGGCCTTCATCAGGTAATTCACCAAGGCCACCGACCTCATCTTCAGAGACGTAAGGGTTCGAAACAGCACTATATATATTCGCTGACGGGGCATCATCGGGACCAGACACATCCTCTCCAAGAACAATATCTGCTGTAGTCGCAAACAAGTAGTTACCATTGAAACTACCGGCACCAATAATGCCAATGGTCACAGGATACTTTTCAGATCCCATCAGCGCATTGGTTCGCTGCTCCAGTGCTACGGTTCCGTTTTGTGTAGAAAAACCAACGGAATAATCACCCCATATCTTAAAATCTCTCAGACCGGTGAGGTTAACGTTCAATCCTGGCCAGTCCAGGTCTATGGTCATGGTGATTCGTTCGTTTCCTGAGAGTACTGCGCGTTTTACAGTTGCAAATATCTCCTGATCGCCTGCACCTTTGTTGTGTGTGAATTCTGCTCCCTCCAGATCGGTAAGAAACCCCTTTTCAAAGCCAAGGTTGTTGATTGGGATTTCAAAAGCAAATCGTTTGGAAAGGTCAATGAAAGGAATTAGGAAGTCCCCTGTGAAGCTGCTTTGATCCGAAACATTATTATCCAAAATTTCCAAGTCCAGTTCAAGTGGGTTTGCCGGGAAAGTCTGGAATCTCATTTGATCTTCCATGTCTTCAAAGCTGGTATTCAGTTTTAAAGAAATACCGTTAGTTGTAATGTGGGCATATCTGTTTTGTCCGTCTTGTTGATATCCAAACTCAAGCGAACTGGCAAAATTTAATTGGCCTTTATTGTCTGGAGATTTGTCAAAAGCCAACTCAAACTCAGCCACATCTATACCTTTCCAACTTGGATTACCCTGATGTATTCCTGGAGAAGATTGTTCCGAAAAATCAATTACATATGATATGGGCCTCATCCAATATTGCGTGTTGGCCAGTGGCTGAATCGGATTCGAAAAAGTCTCAGAAGTGGCTTCTATATAAAATAATTGTTCGGCATCATCAAAAGTGAAATAGGAACGACCTTCGTCAAATCGGCCCACATTATCAGGGACATACACGTCTCCATCAAATTCAAACCTAAAATTGTTATCATTAATATAAATGAGGGAGGAGGCATGCAGATCCAATGTGAAATTGTAAGGATCAAGCAAATCAAAACTATTTTCATTTTCTGGTAATTGGAAAGCTGTATTGATTTTGAAGTTGTTGTAATTACACCATTGTGGCGAGGTAAGCACTGAGGATTTTTCAGTAGAAACAGTGGCAAAAGGTAAGTCCCAAAGCATCCGGCCATAGGCATAAAGTCCATCAGTATCCAATCGGTATCGTTCCAGTTCAAATATTGCGGCCTGATTTTCCTCGTATCTCGGACTCAAATCTATGATTTTCGGTGTGGGCAGATCATTAACAATCTCTCCGGCATCCATTACCCAAAATCCTCCATTGTCCTTAAGTGAAATATCTTCAAATACAAGCTGTGTCCATTCTTCTCTGTTTTCTGTCAAACGTACCTTCCCTCCTCCTGATATATTGGTCACATCTTTCCCATTGATATAGTCTACATTTACTCGGTGATTACCTGCATAGAAATATTCAACAAGGCTTGGTCCATTGAATAGTCCAATATCGCTTTCAGCGATTCTTTGTTCTCCTGTAAAAGCTGTAATCTTCCATGCGTATTGAGCGGATTTAGAAAGCCCGGGGATATTTCGAGCTCCACCAAATGTGCTAAATGTTTGAGGTAAAGAATGGGAATACCATACCTCATTTAATGCATAGGCATCTTCTTGAGTTTGGCCTTCCTCTAATTCCATCACTTCTATTAAGTACTCTACCGGCTGATTTGGCAGTAGGTTATCAGGTGCTTTCCAACTCAGATACGGCTGCTCTTCGCTTCTAAAACCACCGCCATCCTGTGGCCAGGATAATTCGATACGGCCTCCTTCGGGCCACCCATAATTAAAGTGACAAAATTCACTATATCCGCTATTTTTGAATGAATCTCTACCATCCGGTGATCTTGCCTGCACCCGATATACGTAGCGCTTACCTAATTCAAGAAGAGGTTCTGCCGGACCATAGATCAATGTTGATTGCGTACTAAATTCGCTTTGAAATACCTGGAGTGCCTGCCCATTGGGCACGGCCACCATAGGGTCAGCCTGAATATCTGTGATTTCCCAAACGGTCAATTGATATTCGGGCTCCAACAGTGCATTGGGACTTTGCGTATTAAAAAGCTGCCATTGAAATGGGAAAGACATCAACTGGGGGTTCAGTACATCACCACAAGCAGGGGTGTTGATACGAGGTGGGTCATTAAGCTGTATCCAAACTGTGCTACAAACCTCCCTTGATAATGGATCTCCTGTATCATAATCTAATACCTCCAAACAAAAGGAATACAGCCCTTCCGGCAATCTACCTGCATTCTCTAAAGAGCTAATCCCAGAACCCGAAACTTCCAGATTGTTGAAATTAAAATATTCGACCCATTGATTGGAAGATAGCTGGGTAAGCACCCCAGGTTGTACGCTAATAGGAATGGAAGGTGTAAATCCTTCAATGGTGCGTAATCGGATGTCAGTACTCTCGATAGTCAGCCTTAATTTAAATGTCCAAACGGCCTCATTAAAATCGTTGAATACAATATTGGCAACTAATTGATTCTTCCCCGGGTCAGTATAATCGTTGATAAACAATGAATAAGGAGGAGCCAGCACTGGTGACACATTTGCCGGATATCGCTGGGTTTGACCATAAGTGCTGAATTGGCAAACGAACAAAACAAACAATGTAAGATACTGTTGTAATTTGGAAATTGGTTTTGCTAGTTGGTAGGTCATGGATTTCATGAATTGCTGATATACTAATTCTTATCTTGAGTTTCTCATTTCACTTAAAACCTATAGGCATAGTTCACGTTTCCTCTTAATTCCGTTATTCCTGTTGCTTCTGCTAACTCACTCACTTCGGTTCTCCTAATTATGTAAAAAGCATTTAACGAGACACTCTGATGCTTGCCAATTGAACTGTTAGCTGACCATCGTATGTTACTCACCCGACTTTGCAGTTGATCGTTTTGGTAGCTATTGAAAAGGTTGACTGATAAATTTGTCTGAATTTTATTGTTTGCCAAACTCCTACCAACTCCGAGTACAGGGCCATATGAGGATGTTTCATTTTCAAGTGTCTCGTTTCGATTATAGCTTCCTGATAGGGTAATCCTCCATATCTGGTTCAGAATCGTCGTATATCCAGCATTTATATTAGTAAAGGTTGACTGATTCTTATCACTGTCAGTGGCGTCCTGCAAAGAAAATGTTGTGAATACACTGTTTTGGTTTTCTTTACCCAATTGGTAAGTGGCATTAACTGTACCACTTCGTGTTACCTGAAAAAATTCCAACGTATCAGATAGTACGTCTCTTTGCAGCAGCATTTGACTAGTGTTAGAATTAAAGTTGGAATATGAAAATGAAGAATTTAATCGTTCACTAAATCTGATGCTGGCAGAAGATGAAAAAATAAATCTCTTTATTTCTGCCGCCAACTGGTTGTTTAAATTATTTTTTTGTACTCCTGCATTTGCTGAAAGTGAAACTTTGTTGTCAAGCAGAGGCAGAGCTACGCCTCCAGAGATATCTTCAAGGTCGTTGTTGAGAAATGATGATCCTAGTGTAATAAAATCAGGATCTATACGTCTGTATGAGGCATTTAGTTGATAAAAATCTCCGCTGTATATAAATTTTGATTGAAGTGCATTTGTGAATGTTGAGCTTGAATTAAAATTATACAAACCCCCAAGATTGTTTTTAAAGCTATATTCGTTTAAGACACTTTTTGGTGCAGTAACATCTCTTGAAAACAAGCTATAAGCATAGTCTATTTCAAACGTTAAGCTTTCAATTACTTTGAATCGTGAAACTAACCCTAATACGAGGTTTTCTTCAGGACGTATTTCAAGACTATCAGTAACGGAAATGGAGTTTTCATCATCTTCAGCCCTAAACATGATCAAATGTGTAGAAAAATCGTCTTTTTCATAACCGATTTTTGCACCATAACCTATCCTTCGATAGGTTGGTTGCGTAAATACAAGCCCGTCGGACGCTACCTTATTCACGGGTTTTGCCAATTGTCCGTACATAGCACTTGCTCGCCATGGATTATTTTTTGGCTTATATTCAGCTCCAGTTCCCAGAAAAATAGTCCCGGCAAGGGTAAATTGCGAAAAGGACATACTTCGATGGCCCAGGTGGGCAGTAATGCTCTTGTAGTTAGGGCTAAGCCCAAATCGATTGAAAGGTTGTGGTTGGTTGAAATTCTTTTGCTGTTGACTTATGGTTAACGAAAAAGGGGTTTGCACCACACCGAAGAAATTAAAATTCAGATTGGCATTGAACTGCCAGAAATATGGATCTCTTCTATTCTCCATGCCTGTAGCTGTATAAAAGGTGTTATTCCATGAAATTCCACCACCAACTGTAACGGCTTTTTGTTCACCTATTTTTTCCAAATCCTGTCCTTGAACTATGTCAATCGAAAAGAGGAGAATACAGGCGATAACCCACTTCTTCGATCTGTTACCTGGCAATATGTTCTGGGAATTAATCAATTGTCAATTTCCTTTCTAATATAGATCCATAGGTTTCCTCTAATGGATTTGATCAATTCTGTTTCTTCGATTGATTTCAACCCATTTAAGGCATTTTCTAAGTTATCATACTGCTCGGTGTAGATCAGGTAAAATGAATCCTGGTGATTGCGGATGATACGTGTTTCCTGCCCATTTTCTCTTTTCATGTTTTGCTGAAACAGTTTTGAGCGTTCTATTGTCTTGAATGCACCCACCACAAGGAAAAAATTTCCTTGGGCATCCACATCCAGCCCTTCAATTTCCTCATTTGATTGCGCAATTAATTCAATGATATCATCACTGTACTGATTCATTGCCTCTCTTAACTGATTGATCTCATTTTGTTGCTCATCTTGCTTTCGTTTGCTTTCCTCCAGTTCTTTTCTTGCCATGTCATTTCGATGCTTCAACTCGTCAATCTCCTGATACTGCTTGGCATTTTCATATTCCAATTGCGAAATATTTGAAGCTTTTGGAGTTGTCTGCCCTTGATTGCTATTGGACTTACCAAACCTCCAGCCTAAGACAAACTCATGAGATGAACTTCCAATAATACTCAAGTCTGATGTTGGAACCTCATAGGTATATCCAATTGTCATCTGATTTTGTAACTCAAATCCGAACGAAAAAGCCATTCCAATAGCATGGCGATACGCCGAACTTATCCATATATTTTTTTTATACCTTGCCAGCAGGTTGAAATCAAAATATCCCGGAAGTCCCTGGACCATTCTGGTCAATAGCAAGGGTTCTAATTCAAATCTATTGTTCAGATCAAATGTGTATTGAGCACTTCCTATATAGTGACGTACCAAATTAAACTCTAATGCCTGGAATTGAGCAGGATTTTCAAATCTTACCTCCCTTTGAAGTAGTTGATCTACTGCAAATCCAATTTTTAGTTTATCCATCGAATAAAATAAGCCGACAGTCATCTCAAAGGCAGTCCTTCTATCAATGCTACTCAAAAGATTCGGATCGGTTAGATCATCAGCTTGGATGCGATCAAAAAATATTTTATTTTGAATGCCCTGAACAGACATTCCAAATGCAAGCTTCTGAGTATTTGCCAACAATATCGTGTAAGATGAAGAAACACTGAAATTGGTTCTTCCTATTACATTATTGATGTCATTGTACACAGAAAGGCCCAATCCAACAGGATGGTTTCTTAGCTTGCCATCCAAGGTAAATGTCTGCGTTTCGGGTGCTCCGGTAACTCCTACCCACTGCTTTCTGTAGAGTAAAAAGGCCTTTGCATTCTCCTCTGCTCCTACTGCCGCCGGATTATACAAATACGGATTCAAGAAATACTGGCTATACAATGGAGTTTGCTGGGCATACGTTGTTATTGCCGTCAGTATCAGCAAAAAAAGAAGTAGATTTTTAATCATTACGGTTCGAATCATATCCGTCAAGTCTTATTTATTTCTTAAAATAGTAATAGCACCGTTATATTTATTATTAGCCCCTGGGAAGGTTATCAAATAATAGTACGTTCCATCTGGCAGAATATCCTTATCAAAGGTTCCTTCCCAATCATTTTGGTAATCATTGTCTTCAAATACTAATTTCCCGTATCTGTCATAGACCCTCACCTCCACACGTTCAAATGCATCAGCATTCTGAATGATCCATTGATCATTTTGCCCGTTACCATCGGGGGTGAAAATATTATTTGCAACTATTTTGAAGTCTTCCTGAACCGTGACTCTAACCGTATCTTCATTCTGGCAACCAAATTGGTCGGTGACCAAGACCACATAGTCAGTGTCTTCCAGAGGCCTTGCTATAGGGTTTGGTATACTGGAATTGCTGAGGCCTTCAATGGGGTGCCACTGATAATTATCACCTCCCTGCGCATTTAGCACTATGGATTCTCCAAGAGAAATAGTAATATCCTCTCCGGCATCCACTTCAGGTGTAGCATAGACGATCACAGTTTTTTCAATTATATCTAAACAGCCTGCACCTGATGTAGCTGTTAGCGAAATTGTATGCACACCTGCTTCTGAATATGTATGAACTGGATTTGTCGCAACAGAAGTAGTGCCATCTCCAAAATCCCAATCAAATGTCAATGGAAGTGAATTATCAATCGAGGTATTTGTGATTAGTACTGCATCTCCAAAGCATACGTTCGAGATTTCAAAATTTGCGACAGGTACTTCTTCCACAACAACTCCTTTAGTAATCGCTTGCTGGCATCCATCTTCAGACGTTATTGTAAGTGTCACATTATAACTGCCCGGATTTAGGTATTGTTTTGAAGGATTTTGAGATGTTGAGTTTGTCAAATCCCCAAAATCCCATAGATACGATTCTATCAAACCTGAGGAAATAGAGGACGCATCAAAAAACAAACTCTCCTCACCATCACAAACTGCCTCAACGTTGAAATCCGGAACAGGTAATGGGAAAATATCTACTTCATCACTCACTGACTCAATGCAATTTGAAGCAGTCATTGCAGTCAAGGTTACCTCGTAGTTTCCAGACAGTTCGTAGAAATGCTCAGGATTTTTTTCAATGGATTGTTGACCATCGCCAAAATCCCATTGGTAAGTAAGTGCTGCCCCACTTTCGTTCGATAAGTTGGTAAATAACACGGTAGCATCCTGACAGACGTCTGAGGAGAAGAAGACAGGAAGCGGATTGTCGGTAACATCGACCCTCAATTCTGTGCTATGTGTACAATTATCATCAGAAGTTACAACCAATGATACCATGTATGATCCCTGAGAGTCATATGTATGGGTTGGAGCAAGATTGGTAGAAGAGTTACCATCTCCGAAGTTCCATAAGAATGTTAGATTGCCTCCGGTAGAATTGTTGACAAAGCTTACTTCATCACCAAAACATACAGGATCGGCTGTAAAAGCTGATACCGGATTTTCATAAACTGCAACCGGTTGCTCTATTGTCGTTTGACATCCTCCATCTGAGCTGGTAACCTGCAATAAAACATCATAATCACCAGCACTGGCATATTCATGGGATGGACTGGAAAGGACACTGGAATTTCCATCCCCAAAATCCCATAGGTAACTCAAATTTCCACTACTAACCGAGCTTGTATTGATGAAATCAACAGCATCTCCCAGGCAAGGATTGGTAAAATCAAAGGAAGCAACTGGTTCCTCATAAATAGTTATTTCATTTGTGGTCGTGTTTTCGCAGTTTTGATCCGAGGTAGCAGTAAGAGTAATCGTGTAGGTTCCTGCATTTAGGTAAGTGTGACTACCGTTCTGATTAAAGGAAATACTTCCATCTCCATAGTCCCACTTATATGCATCGATGCTTCCGCTGCTAATAGTCGTCAAACTAGCAAAGGTTTGGTTTGTGAGTAGGCAAAAATCAGTTGACGTAATTGAGAAATCCATATCAGGAGCTGGCTCTACAGTAATCGTAGATATAAATATGTCTGATTCGCCATTAGAATCAATCACAGTGAGTGTAACATCATAATCTCCTGATTCGGTAAACTCATGTGACGGGTATTGAACATTGGAACTGGTGCCATCGTCAAAATTCCAGGCCCACAATATGATGCTACCAACACCTGTACTTGAATTGTCGATAAAGTCCACAGCTACATACTGACAAAGCGTACCAGAGGTTGAAAATGATGCTGTTGGAGCCACATCAGCGGCATAAGATTTTGTTAGGACAACTCCCAAGGCTATTGCGGCCAGGGCGGCTTTTTGTATCACACTTATATAGATTCGTATTTTTGTGATATTTACTATTCTCATCATTTCAAAATAATTTTTATTGTCTGCTGACTCTGATTGGTGACAATATTTAACAGGTATAATCCGGATTCTAAACCACTTAAGTCCAGAACACTCTGTTGTAGTCCCACCTGACTAATATTTTTTTTTACATATTTTCCATCAATAGATGATATCGAAAGATTGCGGACACCATCAACCAGATTTTTCAGGCTAACCACCCTGTTAGCACTGGGATTAGGAAATACCGCTACTTTTTTAACCGTGTTTTCTTTATTTGCAAAAAGGATATTCGCTTTTTCTTGTATCTAGTTGGGTTTTTGCTCGTACAAGTATTTTCTCATTTTACTTTTTTGCCCTTCGGTAAAAAAGAGAAGACATTCATCGGTAGATAAATTCATAAAATTTTGCACCATGTCCGTACTTCCGCAAGAAATAATTTCCTGATCGCATGAATTCACTGAACTCGCCTGGTTTGGGGTATCTTCTATTCCATCATCAGATTCACATCCACCTGTACCCCATAAATGGTCAAGTGAAAAATAATGTCCCAACTCATGGGTAAGTGTCCTGCCTAAATCATAGGGATCACTTACCGTTCCCATTGTTCCAAAATGGGTATAGTCAACAGCTATTCCCTCAACACCATTAAAGCCAAGTAGTCCTTCAGACAGGTTAGCTACCCAAATGTTAAGAAATTTATCAGGGTCTATAGGATCAGCTCCTCCTGAGTCGGAAGAAAATAAATTGTCTGGAGTGCTTACCGATTGCTCGGTAGAAATTTTATGAATACCGTAATACCCTGTATTGAGCAAGGTGTCTGCAAGAAAAAATTCAAGGTTTACATCAGCTTCAAACCCTTCAAACAGTTCTTCAAGGTTAATTAGATCTACATTATTTGCCCGAAAATCCTTGTTTAAAACTGAAATTTGAGAATTGATTTGTTCAATTGACAGGTCTTCTGCATTTTCATGGTAAACAACATGGATAATTACTGGGATGAAGAGTAATTCATCTGTAGATTGATGTCTATTGGTAAGAATGTTCTCTTTTCCGGATACTTGCATTATTAGTCCAATTATGCAGGCTTTAACTAATAAAATCCTGCAACCGACGAAAACTCTTGCATTTGGCCTCATTTTAGTCATCACAGCTTCACAATTTTTATCATTCGATTTTTGGAACCTATTCTTACATGGAGCAAATACAGTCCTGCTTGATTATCTGAAAAATCTATTTGGATTTCTTCATCCATTACGTCATAATCGTTTCGAAAAACCTGACGACCTGAAAGATTGAAAATCCGCATTTCAATTGGGCTTTCCTTAGACAATTCAATTTTTAATTTGACTATATCAATAATCGGATTTGGATAAATGTTTAATTCCAGAATCTCCAATAATTGTTGTTTGGTATCCTCACCATTCACTGCAAAACGGGAGTCAACCACAGAAATTTCTTTGCTAATTGTATCAGAACAATTACCGTTGGAAATAGTCAGTGTTATTATATAATCACCCACCTCAGTATATTGGTGAATAGGGTTGACCCGTTCGCTAAAAACGCCATCCCCAAAGGACCACAGAGTAGTTTCAGGTATTGGATCCGTAAGCTGCACAATATTAACAAAATCACCAACCCCTACGATGCTTGGGATCAGGAATGAGGCCGCCAATTGATTCGTCGTTTCAAGAAGAATGGTGCTGTCAGATTGAACGCATCCCAAATCATTTTCAACCGTTAGCCAGTAAGTTCCTATCTCTTCTATTGTTACAATCCTTTCCGTCGAAATAAAACCATTAGATGAACTCCATTCATATTGGACTCCATCAATTCCTGCATCAAGTTCAAATCCATCTGAACCACATAATTCAATCTCATCCGGAAGATCTAATCTTTGCTCATCTCTGACTTCAACATAAACTGAATCTCTGGATGAGCATCCAAATGCATTTGAAACATCAACCCAATAAAATCCTGTGGATCCGACTACCAGTTCCTGATCTGTTGTTCCATCTGACCAAACATAACCTGCATGTTCCCCTGCAAAAAGAATTACGGTTTCGTCTGTACATAATTCCATGTCAGTACCCAGGTCAATTTCAGGAAGTTGTATCACCTCAATCGTGACCTCATCCAATGTTTCACAGCCATATTCAGATTCCGTTATTTGTACTGAATAGGTGCCAGAAGTTGTCACCTGAATTGTATGGGTAGTTTCTCCGGTGGACCACAGGAAAGATGCTGCCGGAAATTCGTTCGTTCCAAGGGTGATTTCCTGACATACGCTACTATCTAGTCCTAAATCTACTATTAGTTCAGAATTAAGGGAGACTTCTATTACTTGAGATGCTGTGCAACCTAATGCATTGGTGATTTCTAATAAAAGCTCAGTGGGATCCTCAGATGCAGTAGATAGGGTATATAGCTGATCAGTAGAGAATATCACACCTGACACTGGATCGGACCAGATGTAGTCAGATCCTGAATTAAGTGCATCTAATGTAATTGATGAACCGCACGAGGTTACAGCGCTTCCAAAAGGCATTACAGGAGATGCATTGATTAGAAGATTTGATTGAGAGGAAAAGCTACATCCTGTCGTTTTTGTTGTAACAGTCAGATCAATTTGATAGGTTGAGGCACTTGAATAGCTTTTAAGAGGTCTTGCTTCTGATGAAATGGAGCCATCTCCAAAACTCCATAAATACTCGTAGGCAGACTCATCTGATAAAGAAGCCGTACTAATGAATTGAATTTGACTATCAGTACATCCTTCAGTTATATCCAGATCATCTATTTGCATAAGAAAGGATGCATCTGGTTTTGCCATTACAGAGATTGGATAGGATATTGAAGTGATACAGCCAAATCGTGTTGTCGATGTTAATTCCACTATAAAAGTCTGATCTGTGGTTACATCGTACGAGTGGTATACTTCTGCAAAAGTAGAAGTGTCGGCTAGTGTTGGAATCGGCGCATCACTAGGATCAAATATTGTCGTCTGTCCATCTCCAAAATCCCACGTGAGGACTGATATCTCTTTATTCCCAAGCAAGTTCTCAATAAACACGGATTGATCAGGATCAAAAAAGATAACTTCCCCTGAGCAAATTTGTGTGATTTCAGGCTGATCTTTATCCTCTCTGATAGTGAATTCAGCATGGGATAATGGCTGAATAGTCACATCTTTCTGAACACTGGAGATACAGCCAAACTCTGACACAACCTCAAGAGTCACCGTATACACATCTGGTTGGAGGTAGGTATATTCAGGGTTCTCCATCTCAGAATCATTGCCCCCATCACCAAAATCCCATACATAGCTAACAATATCCCCCTCGATATTACTTGTGGCATTGGTAAAAAAGACTGTTTCGCCAGTACAAATATTTCCTCCGGTAAAATTGAAATCTACAGGAGGGGGTCCCCACACATTCACCTGAATATCTCTGCTTATTTCGCAACCCTTCGTATTTCTTAGTTGAATAGAATACAATCCTGCATCGGTCGCTTCAAGATCAGCGACACTCAAGTCTTGGTTTTCGCTAATCAATGTTCCACCCTTCCACCAGCTATAGACATTGGAGTTAGAATAAGTAAGTGTAAAACCCTCTCCTTCGCAGGCATTAATTTCAAATACGGGACTGTCCTTATTTATTGAATGACTGGTAGATATAATCGCCTCTGTATTATTCGGCATAAAATCTGTATCACAAATTGCCTCTGCAAGCGCAAACCAATTAGCAGCTGATGGATTACCATCTTTTCCTACTATCGGAACATCTACAACAACTACCGAGTCAGACACACTTCCAGAATAAAAAGTACCGTCGAGCTTCAACCAGGAACCACCATCATCATTGGATACATACAGGGCTAAATTCGGTAAGGTCGGAAGGCCTGTAACATCCTCATCAAAATAGTGGTAAATCAAACTGTCCAGAGAACCTACTGCAGGTTCAAAATACTCCATACGGTAGTAACGGGAAGCCGAAATACCATTCGCTACTTGCGTTTCCGATTTGAACTGATCATTCCTGAAAATTTGTACTCCTACTACATTATCTTCACCCTTAACTACTTCATTAACACCTGTTCCAAAACCCAAGCCGTACATATTGCTCATTAAAAACCCTTCCGTTGAATCTCTTGCAGCTTGCAATCCATTTAATGTCGGAACTTCAATCATTAAATAGCCAGAATCCAAACTAAGCCGGCTTCCTGCTCTTTCATTGTCAATAAGGCCATTTGTCTCCATGGTGATTGCATGTCCCATCGCATGAACAAGGCCGAAGAAACCATCACTAAACATTATCGTGCTATCTACCCGAATATCCATATCAAGTAATAAGTCTCCGTCTGTTTTTTCCATGAAGATGGACGGCAGGTAAACTGTGGTAGTACCTGTGCCAATACCTTTATCTATCTTTTGGTCGGTTGCCCCTGCAAAAACTATATTTCCTGGAGTACCTTCATCAAGAAAAATCTTGGAACCACTATTATTAATAATATCACCATGCAAAATGAACGTGCCATTAACTCTCGCATTGTCAGAAACGCCATTACCCGCCGGAACATAATCACCGCTCACATATAGAGTTGCACCAGGTTGAATATTTATACTTGTTCCATGATTATAGATGCTCGTTTGGGCAAGGGAAACGATCGTTGCAAGGAAGAAGAAAAATAAGTAGGTAACGCCCCTCATTATCGATTACAATTTCATAATAAATGCCAGGACATAATAGGGTGGGCGGTTTTCGTGGGCCTGGGTTGCTGTTGCCTGACCAGTATTCCCTGTATTCCCAGTATGGTTGTTAATGGTTATTCCGGTTGGTGCAGATTTTGTTGATACAACACTATTATCAGATCGACTATATGAATCTTGTTGATTATTATCATTAAGCTTCTCGTTACCATGGTTATCCAAAACATGAGAGTGCTCTGGATCATTAATTGTGTGACCATGAGTCATAGTATGAGCATGAGAAGGAAGCGCTGATTGGTTTTGTGTTAGGGTGACTTCATCAAGTCCACCAGTTTTCCCAACTGTGGATCCTCCCTCACTTATATTACCAGGATCATTATAGTCAGTGACGCTAGCATTATAACCTACTATAAAGCGTCCCCTTAGATCTGGTGTATTATTCGATCCATCACATAGGATCCAGCCATTGGGAGGGGTTGTCCCTGACCACATAGTTATCATTCCTTGTGGAATTACTTCTACCCACTGGTTGTTTGCAGCGTCTCGATATACTAACCCAGTTTTATCTGTATCAAAAGCTAACAGGCCATTAGCAGAATCCGTGATTCCGTTTATTTCACTTGTTTCCAGCCGTGGAATTAATAGCCCTCTATTATTGGATGGTGGCTGAATGTGTAAAATAGAACTTTCATCCGGAGCGTCGATACCAATTCCTATACCTTCTTGAGCTAAAGAACTATTTGCAATTAAAAAAATGCAGCCTGCTAGTACTAATTTTACTATTTTTTTCATGAGTTATTTTTAGTTTAAGAGTAGATATAGGTTTGTACTATCCTTTATTGATGTATCACCAGATAAATGAAAATTTTCGTGTACTTAAATGAATTCAGTACCAATTTTATCAATTGGTAATTTAGTAATTGATAAACAGCTTGGTAAGTTTATATTTTTTACCACAAAATTTTATTATAAATGAAAAGAATTAGTTTATTAGTCATTACTGTGTGTCTTGTTCTGTGTACGCATGCTCAGGACAATCGTGTATTGGTAAGAAACGCCCCTGAGAACACTCCAGGAACATCATCCATTCAGATAAAGTGGTATTCCCTTGATTTTTTTTACAGTGAAGGGGTTCATGTATATCGAAAATTGGTTGGCAACAGCAATTGGAAAAGACTCACTGATCAACCTATCATAATTGATGGCCAATTTGATATTTCAGCCCACCCGGATGATCCCAATTTGGAATTCTTCGTAGAGGTAGTACAGCAATCTTCGCATGATGAGTTGAAAGAGGGATTTTTATTTCTGAACCTACTGGTTAAAACATTCGAAAGCCAGGTATTTGCAGACTTTGCTGGCCTTTTCTATGAAGATACTGACGTAAATTTTGGTGAGGTGTACCAATATCGAATAAATAAACTAATTAATGGCAGAGAACAGTTTTTAGGTCAATCTGATGAAATTCAGGTTGATTTTTATACTAGAAATGATCCGGTAGAAGATTTTTCGGTAATACAAAATGACAAACAATTTTTCATTGACTGGAAAGTTGATCCAGATCTATTTTATGGTGTCAATATTTATCAGGAATCGGACTCTTCGGGAGAATTTCGCTTAAACGACAATCCGCTGGTTATTTCAGAAAGAGATAGCCTGGGGCATGTTTCCTATCCATCACCAAAATTCAAAGTAGACAGCCTGAAGATTGGCACCATGTATACATACTCGATTGCAGGCATAGATTTTTTTGGAGAAGAAACTGAAAAAGATTCAGTGACTTTGCTATTCGGGGATAATGAGCCACCTCCACCTCCAACTAATCTAACTGGCAAGGCAGATTCGATGAAGGTCAATCTCAGTTGGGAGCTATCCGTAGCTGAGGATATGATGGAATTCAAACTCTATCGTTCAATGCTAAGTGATGGGCCTTTTGAGCAAGTGTTTGCAACCGCAAATACCACATCATATGTCGATTTCATAGAAACGCCAGGCCCCTATTACTATTATCTGGCCAGTGTGGATCAAACTGGAAATGAATCTGCCTCTAGGAAAATTTTCATAGACGTACAAGACGTGCTACCTCCATCACAACCACAAGGGTTGATTATCAAATCAGATACTGGCAGGCTCTCCTTGTCTTGGGAAGCTAATACAGAGCCTGACCTTGCCGGGTATCTTGTCCAAAGAACCGTTAATATGGCAAATAAAAAAAATAGTGTTCTTCTCAACAGCCAACCTCTAAAAGAAACAAAACTTGAACAGATTCTACCCAAGCAAGTCAAAAACAGGTTCTTTTATCAGGTTATCGCAATTGATACATCACATAATCGAAGTATTCCTTCGGCGTTTGCTTCAGCTCAAATGCCGGATGTATTAGCTCCTGAAAGGCCACACATTAAAAGGATAGCTTATGAAGAGGATTTGACAATATTGGAATGGGTATCCAATGTAGACGCTGATTTATTTGGATATCATGTGTTTAGATCGGATTCTACTAATGGGAAAGGAAGGGGAAGAATCAATGTTAACCTGATAAGTCCTGATATTTCGAAATATACTGATCGAACGGCACAATCAAATCAAGCTTATTTCTATCAAATAGTTGCAACAGATAGTGCAGGCAACCATTCGGAATTGTCCCTACCAAGCTATGCCTTTCGAAAATCGACAAATACTAAAAGTGAACTTGAATTAGATGTGAAAATTCAATTTAACAAAAGAAAAAAAACACTAACGCTTAAATGGGTGTCACCTGCTAATTTACCCATTCTGGGATACGTCGTGCATGTTGGAATCGACGAGAATTCAATGAAACCAAAAACAGGTTTGATTCAAGATTTGGATTTCAAAGAAAAGTATGAGGCTGAAAGCACATGGTACTATCAGGTTAGAGCGTATACCGAAGAAGGGCTAATCATCAAATCTGATATTCTTAGGAGTCGGTAAGTAGCTCTGCTGAAAAACTTGAATTAGGGTCTGTCATGAAATAACTTACATGCTAATCGTTTTTTTCTTTCTATTCGTTACAAAGGCAACAATTAGCGCTGCTATTCGCAGCTTTTGTTCCTCGATAAAGTAAAAATAAATTACTGACATCCGAGTAAAATCAGATTCACCGTAAAAGGGTTGATTCTGATCAATCTAGGGAGGTTTTCCTAAGTTCTCAAAACCACCCCCCTCTATTTGTCTGAACATATCGAGTTG
>JAAEPI010000820.1 GCA_024232835.1 Cytophagales bacterium | reverse complement strand
GATGCTGCTAAGAATGCAATGAAAGAATCAACTCCTGCTGTAGTGTCTGGGGTTGTTGAAAAGACTAAATCGTATGCTGCAGCATTGGACAATAACAACAACACTAAATCAACGAAGCAAGTGGTGGAAGAGGTAGCTCGTAAAATTGATAGTGATAAGGTAGAGCGAGAACGAAGAAAATTGAATGTCATTGTTATGAAAGTACCAGAGAGTAATGCCCCTTCATCAGGACAGAGACAAGCCGATGATCTCAAATTTTGTTATGATGAATTAAAGATGAAAAAAACTGATATTGACAAAGTTTGGAGGGCCGGTAAAAAGCCAGTAGATTTAAAGGAGGAATTTTACAGACCTCTCATTATCAAACTTGTTGACGAGGATGCAGTGGACTGGTTTACTGATGGGGGAAGTGGTTTTCTAAGTGAATCTGGGTATTGGATCAATAAAGATCTTTGTGAAGCCGATCGGTTAGCAAATTTTCAAGCCCGAGAGGAAAGACGAAAGAGAATAAGTCGATCAAACAGTTGAAAGAACAATCATCTCCATTGAAAATCTTTTACTGTAATGCTAGTGGGATATACAACAAACTTGATGAATTAAAAGTGTGTTTGTCCGTTGTCGATGCGTGATAAAATAGATTT
>JAAEPI010000819.1 GCA_024232835.1 Cytophagales bacterium | reverse complement strand
TGCCTTATTCACCAATCTTTTCGTTTATATCAGCGCTGAATCGCGCTGTTCACATCATTAAAACCTTGTTTCGAGACTTACGAAACGCTTCAAATAAAAAAATCAAATTCCGCATCCGCAATTTCTTGGTAGCGTAACAATTAGGAGACCCAAAGAATAAAAGATTACAAAACATTAAGAGTTCACTTTAAAACTTTTATTCTGGCACTCAGTCCTGTACCCAGAGAGTGTTTAAGGTATAACAGGGAATCCTGAAAATATCTGTTCTATTAAGTGGAGAAAAATTAATCTTTCCTTTCCAGCCATTGTATTTTTTTACAACCGGATGCGGTTATCCCCTGGATGGTTGCTCCTCAACATTGCTAAATTTCTTTTTGCCGGATATGTAAGATAGTACAATGTTGAACCGTTTATATCAACAACATACATTCCCATATGCGTCGAATACCTGTACTTCTTTTTGATCCATTTCCTCTAATGGATCAAAACCGTTATAATAATGCGCAAGCCTTACTTTTATTGCATTGAGTGCACCATTTACACTCCACTTACCCATCTTTATTCTCATGTTTACTGTCTTCATTACTCTTTCAACCTTACTCGTTGTTTTGCCTTCAAGCTTATTCTTGAAGGCAGTGAATATATTCTCTCTCGCATTTTCCAAATAACTCTGTGAGTTTGTGTAGCCCTTCTGCAGGCAGTACAATATTAATGATTCCAAACGGATGCTTTTTGCTTTGACTATCGCTTCTATCTCTTTCTCGTCATCCACTCCATACCTTATTGCTGTAATATCAAACACCTCGCCAAGTATGTGATACCATTCTTGTGTTTTTCTCGTTACTCCGTCCTTCCATAGATAGTACTTCATCTGATACGGCAAGTGCCATAAACATCTCTGGAAAAGTATTTTTACGCCTTTTATACTTTTCAATATTGCGCTATCTCCATCAGTTACAAGCAAGAAACTCTCAAACGCCTTTAGACCACTCTTCAACGGCTCGAATAACTTATCCCACTCACCCTCATACTTGCCTATGCTCAACCCCGCTATGCGTACACCACCGGTAATCTTCTCCTGTACAAACACTTTAAGCTCTTTGCCACGTTTCTTGATACCATTAATAGCGACTCCTGTCCCATCCGCTTCACCCCTGGCTCTCTCATTTATATCCAGATCAAACTCCAGCTTCTCGCCTACCTCCTGCGTACATCTCCATACTGCCATCTTGTTCATCTTTACCCCCACCATCTTTAGTATCTTCTCCGATATCCGGAAACTTGTTAAACTACCCAACAGAGAGAATATCTTTTTTGTGTTGACCGACATTAGCCTCCTTGAAGCAATACCAAGAAGTTTCCTTGTAATGTACATTTTTTTGCCACAGCTTTTGCACTGCACCTGCATTTGACACAGGATTATTGTTCCAAATATTGTTGCTATCTTAGTGTTCTTAGCATGTTTTGTCTTCCAGACAAAACCACTCTTACTGCCACACTTTGTACACGTAAATGGTTGCGTCTCATGATTCATGTATTGTATTGCAAATTCATTTACTATTCTGGTTACAAATTCTCTTAAAAACAATAGCAATACTTTCTTAAAACATGCTGTTATAGTTTCTATATTGCTATCTGGTATCTCTACGATATAATCAACTTTTATGGCTACTTGCATAAGGGTTCCTTTCTTTTAAGTTTATCAATACACTTATTTTAAAGTGAACTCTTATGTTTTGTAACCTTTTATTCTTTAGGTCTCCTAATTGTTACGCTACCAAATATTTACCTGGTTTATGGCAAGGCTGATTTTAACCTTATCAGGGCGAGTTCTTTGCGAACCGGCTCTTTCCATATATACCAATCCTCATATTCAATATGTGGGAATTGACTTGT
>JAAEPI010000818.1 GCA_024232835.1 Cytophagales bacterium | reverse complement strand
TGGACACCCTCAAGTTTTCTGATTTGGCAAAATCACTGCTGGACATTACAGATAACCGTGCTTACTATACGCATGATAATTTAACGATATTAGAACAGCTGATTATGCAGCTGATTGCTAGTTATTCGGCAGACTCGTCAGCTAATCTCTTAAGGCTAGATCCAGTATTTCAAATGGTGTTGGGCAGAAAACAATTAGCCTTAGAATCGTCAATCTAACGGTTTCTGGATCGTTTCACCGAGGAAAATGTGGGTCAATTACAATCATTAAATCAGTCGCTCATTGATAAAGCGCGTTTGATTCGCAATGACACCGAGTTAATCATTGATCTCGATTCCACTCATTCAGATACCTTTGGCCATCAAGAACAAACAGATTATAATGCACATTATCAAACCTACGGCTACCGCCCATTAGTTGCCTTTGACGGACTGACTGGAGATTTCTTAAAAGCTGAACTGCGTTCAGGTAATCAGTACACATCTAAAGGGGTGAAAGCCTTTATCGACCCATTGTTACACCACTACAATGAATCCATACCGAATACTGACATATTGGTTCGTGGGGACAGCGGCTTCGCAACACCAGAGGTGTATGAGTCTTGTGAAGAAAATGAAAGTCAGTATGTGATCCGATTAAAGAACAATCGGAGGTTAAGTCAATTAGCTGAACAATCCATTCTTTACGGGGATAACCAAAAATGGGAAGAGCGAGAAGTTCAGTATTTTTCAATGCCTTATCAAGCGTAGTCGTGGTCGAAACCCCGTCGTGTCTGTATTCGATCAATCCGTGAAGCAGGAGAACTCCTCTTTCAACACACATTCATTGTGACCAATCTGATAAATAACGTATCCCCTGACGTTATATTTTCTCTTTACGGCAAGCGAGGGACAATGGAGAATTTCATCAAAGAAGCGAAAATTGGCTTTTATTTCGATAAAACAGATAGTCCACGCTTTTTAGAAAATCATGTCAGAATGATGATTAGTGTGCTTGCGTACACCCTAATCAACTGTCTAAAGACCATCGGCTTTAATAAAAAGAACCAAGGGATGACGATTCATTCCATCCGACTAACATTCCTTAAAGTCGCTGGCAAACTTGTGCAAACAGGCAGACGAGCCTATCTAAAATTGTCGACTTATCATGTATATCAAACTGAATCTTATAGGGTCTTCGAGCGCCTACGGCGATCCAGACAGTGGATTTAAATCAGTCATCACCTTATTTTTTAAAATCAATCGTCTATAAGGGAGAAGTCTGCCTTCAAACAAACAAGAAAATCGTTAGACGGTTCATTTAGTTAAAATCCAGATCGAGAACACACTGTTTTTAAGAAACATTCCCAATTCCTCCAAGAACCATTAATTTGTTCAAGAATCCAGC
>JAAEPI010000817.1 GCA_024232835.1 Cytophagales bacterium | reverse complement strand
TTCTTCCATCACAAGAGGTTATGGAAGCAATGACGAAGCCAATCCCGAAAGATCGAGATGGCGCTATTGAGTACATGGTTGATTTCTTGAAGCTAATCTATGGGTCAGGGCTTCCATTCAATGAAGAATTTCATAAAAGAATAGTAGCTCAAGCTTTCGATCGATCATTCTGCCCAGAGGGTACAGACCGCCAATTTCTTGCCATTATGGTTCAAAAAGATCGAACAGATGAACTTGGTAAGCTAAAAATACCATCATTGGTAATACACGGTGACGAGGATCCTCTCGTACCTTTAGCTGGGGGAAAGGCAACGTCTGAAGCGATTCCAGATGCAGAGTTCATGGTTGTGAAGGGGATGGGGCATGTTTTTCCGAATCTAAACGCTTACTGGGGTGACATCAGGGATGCAATGATAAGCCATATGGAGAAGGCAACGTAAAGATAAACGCGTACTTGACTTAGGGCTCGCGCAAAAATAACTTCACATTTTCGCATCCCATATTCAGGTCATCTTTGGCTGTTCCTCAATCACAAAATCCTCGAAATAGTGCGACTATTCCTGTGGTTTTGCTCAATCGGAACAGCCAAATCTGACCCAAATCCGAGCGCGAACTCTGTGAAGTTATTTTT
>JAAEPI010000816.1 GCA_024232835.1 Cytophagales bacterium | reverse complement strand
CGACTATAGGGAACGTTCAGGTTGTAGCGGATACAGCCACGTTCAATTCAGAAAAAAAAAAAAAAATAACTACGGGCGCTAGTATCTCCGTGCTGGGTAAACTGGTTGAATCTCAGGGTCAAGGGCAAGCAAAAGAATTGCAGGCTCAAGAAATAGAAGTGCTGGGAATTGCTGACCCGGAAAAATTCCCTCTACAGCCAAAGCGACATAGTCTTGAATTTCTCCGTGAAATAGGTCACCTACGTCCTCGCACGAATACTTTCGGAGCAATATTCCGAATAAGACATCAAATGATTTTTGCTGTTCATACCTTCTTTCATCAGAAAGGATTTTTGAATTTGCACTCGCCCATTATCACGGCTTCCGATGCAGAAGGAGCTGGCGAAACCTTTCATGTGACCAATTTTAATTTAAATGAAATTCCAAAAACCGAGGATGGGTCGGTAGATTATGGACAAGATTTCTTTCAACGAGAAGCCAATCTTACCGTTTCCGGACAGCTAGAAGGTGAGTTGGCGGCTTTGGCTCTTTCTGAAATTTACACTTTTGGTCCTACTTTTCGGGCAGAAAATTCTAACACCACCAGGCACCTAGCTGAATTCTGGATGATCGAACCGGAGATGGCCTTCTACGATCTAAATGACAACATGGATCTAGCTGAGGAGATGCTTAAATATCTTGTCAAATGGGCGCTGGATCATTGTACTGAAGATCTGGAATTCTTAAGCAAACGTGCCGAAGATGAAGACAAACAGAAGCCACAAAATGAGCGAGCGGAACTTGGCTTAATTGAGCGGTTGAAATTTATTCTTGAAAATGATTTCGAGCGACTGACCTACACTGATGCCATCGAAATATTGAAACGATCAAAACCCAACCAGAAGAAAAAATTCAAATACATCATCGACGGTTGGGGTGCTGATCTGCAATCTGAGCATGAACGATTTCTTGTAGAGAAACAATTCAAAAAACCTGTCATTTTGTATGATTACCCCAAGGACATCAAGGCATTCTACATGCGTCAGAATGATGACAAAAAAACTGTAGGTGCTATGGATGTGCTCTTCCCTGGAATTGGTGAAATCGTAGGAGGATCCCAACGAGAAGAGAGACTGGATAGGCTGACCACTCGAATGGAAGAAATGAATATCCCAACTGGCGAATTGGACTGGTATCTGGATACCCGACGATTTGGTACAGTGCCCCACAGTGGATTTGGGCTTGGCTTTGAGCGGATGATGCTCTTTGTTACGGGAATGGGGAATATCCGAGATGTCATTCCTTTCCCGAGAACTCCGGGGAATTGTGAGTTTTAATCTTCTAATTTAT
>JAAEPI010000815.1 GCA_024232835.1 Cytophagales bacterium | reverse complement strand
TCTAGCCTGAGAGAATTTCATGTATTTCTATGTATCATTGTCAGACCCTTTCCAATCCTTATGCAACCGTTCTTTTTTCCTGCAAAGGTTATAAACTTCTGAATCAAACCAAGGAGGCTGGAATTCGTCAGAAATACTGATTTTTGGAATATTTTTGTCACATAGTTGATCAAACTTTGTCTTAAATTTGGACCATGCTAAATCCACTGAGCAGTTCCTGAAGAGATTATTCCAGTCAACTGAATGAAAATCTTCATTCAAACCCTCCCAATTTGCCCTTTTGAAATTGTAGATTTTCCTTTTGCAAGGTTTCTTTCTACGTGCATACAATTCTAATTTAAAGCTTATGGCATAGTGATCAGATCCACTGAGACCATGCTTACTATCCACAATTATTTCTGAAATATGCTCAGGTCGATCCGAACATATGAGATCCAACACATTTCCCTTAATGTGAGTTGGTTCATTAATTACTTGACAAAGAGACATATCACTTAATGTATCAAGGAAAAGTTGTTCTACAGGATTTAATGAAAGAACCCGATCCCAGTCGATACCAGGCAGATTTAAATCTCCTACTAATAC
>JAAEPI010000814.1 GCA_024232835.1 Cytophagales bacterium | reverse complement strand
CTTCATTAGCTGAATGATATCATACAAATATTCGAATTTCTCGTCAAATGTGAGAGTAGAAAAATCAAACGGTTCTTCTTCTTTGTCTCGGCTGGACATACCAGCGTTAATAATCTTCTGAATTTCTTCTCGTGGAACTTTATTCGCCTTGCCAATGGCCAAAATCATTAATTCCTCGCTTTTATCGAAGCGTCCGTCTATGACGGCCAACTCAACTAAAGACTTAATTTGCCTATATATTAGATCCATGATCGAAAGTTAAACAATATTAACATTAATGCATGTAGCTGCCCGCATTCACATCAAAAGTTGATCCTGTGGCATGATCTGCCATGCCACTAGCTATGAAAGTAACCAAAGGAGCAATGTCCTTGGCTTCAGTCATTCGTTCCAGTGCAAGGTCCCCTTTTACTTCTTCTTCACCAAATTGTTTAATAAACTCTTGAGCCAGCTCCGTTCGAACAAACCCAGGGGCAATGCTAAATGCTTTGATTCCCTGATCTCCGAAATTTCGAGCAATGGACTGAGTTAAAGAGATTAGTCCCGCTTTTGACGCAGCGTATGCAATATACTCCTCTTTATCTCCGCGAAATGCCGCTCTGGAGGCAATGTTAATAATTCTACCTGCCGCTCGTCTTTTAATGAAATGTTCTACTGCTTTTTTACTGAGAACAGCTGCAGAGGTCAAGTTTACCATCATGGTAGTATTCCACTTCTCCAACCAATCTTTTTCTGGAACATCCATCTTGGTAGGTATTGCAACTCCTGCGTTGTTTATTAAGATTTCAAGGCTACCCATCTCCAAGCTTACTCTTTCAAAAAGTTTGGACGCCTCCTCTTCTTTTGACAGATCAGCTTGAAACGCTCGAGACTGGTTACCAATGATACTTGCCAGACTCTCTGCTTCTCGTGTGCTCTCATTATAATGAACCCCTATGGTAGCTCCAGCCTCTGCTAGTTTAGTAGCAATTGCTTTTCCGATTCCTTTACTAGCTCCTGTGACTAGGATATTTAATCCAGATAGATTAATATACATGTGGTTTTGATGTTGGGAGGCCTAAAATAAGTAATCCTAATCAAGACTGTAGGTAAAAAAACTAATTTCCGTTTTTTAAAATAAAAGCATAATTTAGCCATTCCAGCCTTGAAATATATATCACCACTAGCACAGTTTCACCTAAATTTGGAAGAATGGGCGTTGTAATACCTCTTCTATTAATAACTTTCTGCTGTCTCATTATTTGGAGAGCAGGAGACGGTTTCATGGTTGCATCGGAGTATGTTGGTCGAAATCTTTCTGAGGGCGTTCGGGGTGCTACTATTAATGCGATAGCCAGTTCAATGCCAGAGGTATTCACCTCTCTTTTCTTTCTGTTTGTTTTGCAACAAGATGGAATAGGTTTTACTGGTGGAATTGGAACAACCGCAGGCAGTGCGATTTTTAACAGTATGGTTATCCCGGCAGTCGCAGTGTTAGCTGTGATTTCGATGGGACTGACAAAACAAATTGAAGTTTCTCGAAAGGTTATGCTTCGAGATGGAATTGCCTTGATTATCGCTGAGTTTATTTTTCTTACCCTCATTAGTGGGTCTGTCCTAAGATGGTATCATGGTTTGATTCTAATGCTAGTATATGTCGTGTACATTATCTACATGTTTGCCTCAATGAACAGAAAAGAGAGAGATGACATGCTGAAAGAATCTCATTTAACTGAGGAAGATTTTGACATAGATCATTCAAAAAATGAATCTATAGTTAAAGCCATTTTTACTTTCGATCTTGAGCGAATATTTATTGGAAAGAGCAAAATTAATGGTGGTAATGCATGGTCATTGTTGATCTTTTCAACACTATCGATTGCTGCAGTATGCTTTTTCTTAGTCAAAGGTTGTGAGTGGATTGGAACAGGACTTGGATCAGGGCCTGGGGGTGAAGAATCTTATCACCTTTTTGGAATGGAATTCGTGGGGCTTGGTATCCCAGTGATGTTCGTTGCACTCATATTGGCTTCTGCGGCATCTAGTTTTCCTGATACTATAATATCAATGAAGGATGCAAAGAAAGGAAATTATGACGATGCTATTTCTAATGCCCTTGGAAGTAACATATTCGATGTGTGTTTCGCACTAGGACTACCTCTTATGATTTTCACTCTGATGAATGGACCGATTGAAATGCCGGAGGCCATAGTCAAACAGAGTACTGAGCTCAGATTTCTTCTTTGGTTACTTACAATTTTAGTTGTGGCAATGTTTATATCTGGCAAATATCTCGGAAAACATAAATCCTACTTACTCCTTGGTATGTATGCGCTTTTCGTTGTTTATGTAGTAGGAAGGGGTACTGGAAGTGAAATTGCTCAATCAATTGCTGATTGGCTCGTTAGCACTGCTCACCTTTTAGGGATCGGTTAAAACTCTAGATATGTTTTCCCTTTATTTTCAACAAGGTTGATGAATTTCAATCCTTTGCATTTATCCACTACTTCTTCTCCTGTTTTAGACTGAATCTATAGGCGTGTAACGGACAGGTGATCTCTCCAAACGGATTTATGTCCTTTATATAAACCCTCTTCCTGAGTCAGGCATACGTTCCAAGCTAGATTGAGTCCGAGCCATGCAAATTGATTGTCCGGCTGTCTTAAACGGTTTTTTCTCCTCTAAAGGGATTATCTTCAGCGCGTCTTTTGTCATTTTCAAAAAACAGATATTCCTTCATATAAAATCACAAGCATGCTGAAATGCCAACGTGAAAAGTTCTTACTCCAACGAAAATACGCATATATAAACTGTGCGTATATGGCTCCACTAATGAAAAAGGTGGAGAATGCCGGTAAAAAGGGGTTGATCAAAAAAAGGAAGCCTTATCATATTAACGCAGATGATTTCTTCAGGCATACAGAAACTCTCCGAATTTTATTTGCTCAACTTACTAATACGAACGAG
>JAAEPI010000813.1 GCA_024232835.1 Cytophagales bacterium | reverse complement strand
CATCCAAAATAAGCACTGTGCAAGAATTTTCGTCGTCTGTTGTAGGTTGCAGAGTTCTTTGTGAAAATAGATCATCACACAGTCCCTGGATGGCCAAAACTGGAATTTCTGGGGGTAAGCATTGACAGATATTGTCATAGCTTTTTTGCCATGATGCATAGCAAAGTACAAGTTTGCTGATTTTCTTTCCATAGAGTTTTGGGAAATTCTTTAGCAGACCCTCAAGCAAAAATGTCTTGCCTCCTGATGTCCTCGCTAAAATAAGGTGAAGCCCAGGGGCAGTTAGAGGCAGTAATTCACGTCTATCCATTCTTGGACAGTTTCTATGGCTAGCATGTCATTCTCACTTATGCTATCCGATGAGAACTGACTTGAAATAGTTCTCAGAAAATTGAGGCCTCCAAGAGAGTATGCCAGAACGTAAATAATGCTGAAGACACCACAGGTGTTTTGACCTTGAATGGGCCTTGAATCAAAGTAAATCAGCCTATTGTCCACTGCCAATACAGTAATCCAATGACTTGAATTAACCAACAGAATAGTTATTTGTCCATTTCTCAAACCACTCCAACTGTTCTGTATTTCTAAGTAACTTGGGACAGAAAGCAGGACAGTATTTATAAATGATGCATCCATTTTGAAGAATGAGACTTTTATGCAAAATTTCCAGGAGTATATGAAGTTGAGACCAATTTGGACAGTGGTTCCAATTCCATGCTGTCTGCATAAGTTCCCATGATATTGACCAAAATGTTCCTGTCTAGTCCTGCTTCAAAGTCTACCAGAAGACTCAAGTTGCCCACTGATGTCTGGTGTACCAGTCCTTTTGCAATTCTGTCACTGGTAAGTGGTATGGCAAACAGAGTCAAGCCACCAGTGAAAAGGCTATAGCCAATCCCATTGCAAAATGATCCATCAAGTGATCCACCAAGCTTCATGAGCCTTCTATACCACTGCAAGGCACCCCTTGCATCTTTTGTTGGATCATCAACTGTAAAGTCCACCTCTGAAAGCTCATATGATGGAATGCCTTTTCCTAAAAGAATTTGAAAATTTTAAAGAGCATTTTGACCAAATTAAAATTTGTAACGTACCCTCAAATATACATTGAACCCTCTTGGCTCCATTATGCTTGAATGAAAATGGAGATTTGTTCCTATTGGTTGCTGCATCTGCATCTACAAAGTAGACAAGCACTGACGTGGGTCTCCTACTCAATGAGACTGTAGTTCGAAACGATGTGGCTCCTGTTGCCACCTCCCAT
>JAAEPI010000812.1 GCA_024232835.1 Cytophagales bacterium | reverse complement strand
CTAGTAGTGTTAGATGATTTGATGAGTGAGGCATCAAAGAGCACCGTGGTGTCCACTCTCTTTACAAAAGGGTCACACCATTGGACTCTCTCATGTATTCACATTGTTCAGAACTTGTTCTTCAATAACTTGCGCAATGCTCGAATAAATACCAACTACATTGTTCTGTTCAAATCTCCTAGTGATAAACTGCAGATATCGAACCTCGGTAGGCAATTGTATCCTCGAAAGACAAAGTACTTTGTCGAAAGTTTTAGTGACGCAACCAATAGGCCATATGGCTACATGCTGATCGACCTTACGCAGACCATTGATGAAAAATTTAGACTAAGGACCAATATCTTTCCTGGTGAAACCACTATCGTGTACTGTCCAAAATAGTATAAATATGTGCCGTGCAGGTTCATTCTATCAAAAATGGCAAAACGATTGAGAAATAATATTGATTTAATGCGTGTTCTTCATACGTGCAAACCAAATCTGAGAAAGGCAATAATAAAGGAAGCAAGTGGCGATGTGATAAGGTGTCTGTGTGATTGTTCTCACAACATTCTCAACGGCAATATAAAAGTAACGCCGAAGCAAAAGAAACAGTTGATTAGGTTCAAAAATCAGTTGCGTGCTCTAACCGATAAGAAAAAGACTCTGGACGAAAAGAGGCAGGTCCTTATTCAACGTGGTGCAGGGCTACCCCT
>JAAEPI010000811.1 GCA_024232835.1 Cytophagales bacterium | reverse complement strand
TGGGCACCCATGAGAGCAGACATATTGTGTAACAAAAACTTTTGCTACTTCTGCAGTTTTTAGTGTCTCAACACTGAAAAGTTCCACCCATTTAGTGAGATAGTCAACCATTACTAGGATGTGTCGATTACCACGAATAGTTAATGGTAAAGGACCTAATGCATCCAGACCAACCATGTCAAATGGCTTTGTTGTTGTAATCGACATGAGGGGTTCTCGAAATTTTGGTCGTACATCTTTTCGTGCTGCACAGATTTTGCAATTTTGGACATACTCATGGACCATTTTAATCATATTTTCCCAGTAATACCTATGACGGACACGCTCCAGGGTCTTGTATAGACCAAAATGACCACTGAAGACATCGTTATGCATTGCCATGAGGATTTCTTCATACATTGCTTGTGGAACAACTAATCGGTGCCGTCGTTGTCTCTTGGTATCACCTCTTTCTTGCATCCTATATAAACAATTATCTGGGCCAATTTGGAAATTCGTAGTATATGCTTCAAAACTTTCAGCTTCACCTCCATTTAGGGTATTAGGAAGTAGACCATTTTCCAAGTACTCAATGATGGGGTTTAGGAATGAATCCTTTCTCTGTCGATCTCCCATGTCAATAATCGTTTGATTATTTTCCTCAGCAGGATCTTCAGCCTGAGAAATTATTGGTTTTGTGAGGCAACAGTAGGGGTCATGAGGTTGCAATTGTAGGCAGTAGCACTTTTCATCAGGATCTGATGGAGGAAATCGGCTTAGGGTGTCCGCATCTACATGGCATTTGCCAGCACGATGTTCAATGACGAAGTCATATTGCTGTAACTTTAAGGCCCAACGAGCCAGTCTCCCTGAGATTTCATTCTGTTTCGTCATCAAATAGGTAAGAGGTGAGTGGTCAGTTATCACAGCAAACTTCCTTCCCCAAAGGGCAGCTCTGTGATTTTGAATGCTCGCTACAATGCTTAGGCATTCTTGTTCAATCGTGGAGTAATTCTTTTCGTATTTATTCAATGCTCGACTGTAATATGCCACTGGATGTTGTTCACCATCTTCACCTTTCTGGCACAACACCGAGCCAATTCCAATTCTAGAGGCATCACAATAAAGTGAAAAAGGTTTGCTATAATCTGGTAAAATTAATACTGGAGATCTGCAAAGCTGATCTCGCAGGGTTGCAAAAGATTTTTGTTGGTCCTTTGTCCACAAAAATTTTGCATTCTTCTGACATAGCAAATACAAAGGGGCAGCAATTGTGCCATAGTTTGCAACAAACTTCCTATAATAGCCAGTCAAACCTAAGAAAGACCGTAATGCCTTTAGGTCTTGAGGAACTGGGAAGTCAGCTATGGCTTTGAGTTTACTCGGATCAGGTTTTACACCATCCGTTCCCACTACATGACCTAGATATGTTACTTCAGAAGCTCCAAAAACACACTTTTTGGGCTTTAGTTTCAAATTGAACTCCCTGAGTCTTTCAAATAATGCTGTCAGATGGGTGAGATGTTCCTCCCAAGATGATGAAAACACCACAATATCATCAATGTAACAAACCTTTGATCACATTTCCCATTAATCTTTGAAATGTGGAAGGTCCATTAGTAAGTCCAAAGGCAAGAGTGGTAAATTCCCATAATCCACTATGTACCACAAAGGCGCTCTTTTCTATACTATTGTCATTTTGACACAAGGGAACCTGCCAGTACCCAGCTGACAAGTCCAGTGTGGTAAGATATTTGACATTGGCTAGTCGTTCTAAGGTCTCATCCACGCGAGGCAGGGGAAAGGAATCTGGTAAGGTTTGGCTATTGAGTTTTCTATAGTCTACCACAAATCGATTTGTGCCATCGGGTTTTCGTATCAAGATCACTGGGCTTGAGTAAGGGCTCATGCTTTGTCTTACAATGCCAGCCTTTGCCATCTCTTCAATTTCAGTATCCACTTCTGACCTTTGAGATATTGGGATTCTGTAGGGGCGTGACTTAAAAGGAGGTGCAACTCCGGTATTAATTTTGTGATCACAGCCCTTGGCTTGTCCCAGGTCAAATCTATGTTTGCTAAATCGGTCAGCATACTGGTGCAAAAGGTCTTTTAATTGTTTTTGTTGCAGAACATTTAGATTGTCATCTGAAATTGTGACCTCATCTAAATGTTCATAGCTCTGAGGCTCAATGACCATAATTTGATCATCTATTGGTGTCCTTTTGCATTTAGAATATGGAAATTCAAATTTTTCTTCCAATATTTGTAATGGGGAATAAAACTCAGCAGGCTGGACTTTGTCTTCAATGTTCTCTAGTTGTATGGATGACAGTATGTGAACTCTGTCTTTAGGCTCATAATTTTTCCCAATTTGTCCATCTGCTTTAATATCTTTCTCTGAGGGTGCATAAATCCCTGCTACATTACATGCAGTAGCCACTGTTGTTTGGGGGTAGATAAGTACTGGAGCAAACCCAGGGTTGATAGCTAAAATAGGTAATGCTCCATCATGATTTGGGGCTGCCAAGATTCTACCAAGGGCCAGACCAGTATTTTCAAGGAATTTTGTTACTGGTTCCAAAACAAATGGTTTTCCTTCTTCTTCTGTCTGGAAATCTTGCAATTTTGCAACAAGAGTAACTTGTGCTTGTGGTTGAATCTGGACTCCATGTACCAAACTCACTTTTCTTTGTTCAAAGGGAGCTCCTATTGGTAAGGTGCTGTGATTGAACCTAGCAATGCCATTTTTGTAGTCAATTGTAAATTTTGGCATGTGTTTAAGTAGATCTGTTCCAATAATGCACTGATATTTTACATTTGTATCAGGAGCCACATGGACTTCATGTGTAAACCTTTCATTGCCAATTTTCATATTGACTATTTTGCTTCCCAGGAATGAAATTGTGTGACCTGTCATTGAGGTTGCAGAAACTAACTTTGGTGCAGTCAGATCTGTCATTCCAAGCAGCTTAGCAGTTCTTAATGGAAGCACAGTCAGTGTAGACCCAGTATCCAGCAATGCAGTTAATTCCTTCCCTTGTATGGTTAGGGGAAATTCTGATGGTCCTAGTCTAATAAAGGGCATGGCTGGCCTTGAACATGCAACATTTGATTGGCACTCACATCTCATCATGAGTATTTCAGAAGAAATCATTTCAGTAGGGTTTTCAGAATCACTTCTCCCAACTTTATAGTAATATGACCCTCTGTTTGGTAACAGATTGCTTGACTGTTGGCTACTTCTGGCCAAAGGGGAAACTGTTTGTTCGATCATGGAATCCTCAGGAGGTCTATCCTCATCAATGGTGATTTGTTCTATGGCCTCACTAAAATGGACATGTTTCTCTTGGGGTTTGGTAACATTCAATTGACTCATTTCAATCTGAACCTCTTGTGGTTTTCTTTTTGTCCATCGAACTATTTTTGGGACATTTACTGAAATTTTCTTAATAATCTGTTTCGGAAGGCAAGTTGTCATTACAACTGTTAAGGTAACCTTGCAGCAGACTAGAAAGATCCATAGTTGGTAAAAATCTAGGCTCAGTCCCCAGAGAAATCCAAATAAACCACGCTTAATTATATTTTGACTTATAATGTTAGCATCTTCAGAATAAAAATCAGGTTGATCTCTGAGGATGGTCATGATTTTACTCTGTTTATGAAAAGTATTAATAATCTCTTCTAACCTAATTTTTGATTGGAAATCAGTTAGTCTGTAAATAATGAGTTCTTTAAAAATGGTAGGTTGAAGGTCAATTTGGGTAGTAAAATTTGCTCTAAGAAGATGTATTCTTG
>JAAEPI010000810.1 GCA_024232835.1 Cytophagales bacterium | reverse complement strand
ATGAGCAAACAGAACATCCAGAAAATCTAATCGAACATCCCATGAGTGCGGTGATGACGGCAGAAGCCTTGGGACATATTCAGCAGAATCCTGCGGAAGTTACTTCAAAAGACGGAGAAGGATCCACCTTTACCATCAAGCTACCACTAACCCTTGCAATTATAGACGGAATAGTCGTCAATGTGGGTGACACAAAATATATTATACCAACAGTTTCCATAGAAGAATCATTACAACCAAAGAGAGATGAGGTTAGCACGATTAAAAATCAGGGTGAAGTAGTTAACATCAGAGGAAACCTTTTATCACTTGTTCGCCTTCATGAACTTTATAATATTCAAACTACTAAAACCAATCCATGGGAATCCATAGTCGTAGTTGTTGAAGGAGCAGATGGGAAATATGGCGTATTGGTTGATGAACTTCTGGACCAACAACAAGTCGTTATTAAGAGCTTAGGTGACAGGTTCAAAAACGTAAAAGGCATTTCAGGTAGCGCTATACTTGGCGACGGAAAGGTTGGTTTGATTTTGGATGTTAGTGGAGTAAAAGAAGCATTTATAGGACACAACTAAATATTTTTTGATTCGTATTACGAAATCTTCTCTTTCACTCAGAAATACGAATCAAAAATTCATAATTTTGAAATTTTATTAAGGGAGAATGGAATGGAAGCCGTAGCCACAAAAACCAAAGCCACTGAAGGAAAGTTTCTAACATTTGTTTTAAACGATGAAGTTTACGGTATAGAGATACTCAAGGT
>JAAEPI010000809.1 GCA_024232835.1 Cytophagales bacterium | reverse complement strand
GTTGCTTCGAAACCAGAGCTATCCTGTTCAGCCGTTTGGGCAAGAGTCGAAAAACTCATTAATAAAAAATAAAAAGGTAGAAACTTCATCGAGTTACAAGAATAGGTAAGTCAGCAGAATATACAAGAGTCCTCAATAAATCTTGAAATAAATAGGTCGCTAATTAGACAAAAAAATTATATCAACGAACAATTTCAAACGAGTGAGTCACATCCGGTTTCAATGTAGCAGCTACTGAACAATATTTATTCACGGCCAAGTCGATAATTCGTGCTAACTCTTCTTCCTTTAAGTCAGGAGAGGTGATTATATACTTAATATGAATTTTAGTAAAAGCTCTCGGGTGCTCCTCTCTACGTTCTGCATCCACCTCGGCCTTCAGATCAATGAAGGTTTTTCTGCGCTTCTTTATCATTGATACGATATCCACAGCCGCACAAGCCGCTACTGCGGAAAGTAAAGTTTCAGTAGGAGATTGATGTTGCTTCTGTTCTTTGAGAACCATGTCCATTTCCAGCTTATTTCCCTGCTGATTCAAGGAAATATATTCTTCATCTCCCTTATAACTGAGTGTAATTAATGCCATAAATTCCAACTAATGTGTGCCAAAGAAAACGAAAATGTTGGCGATTAAGTTTATGCGAGCCTTACTTTCTATCTGGCTAATTCATCCAAAAAATGTAAATTTAATTTTAGTGACACAGACATGTTCATATTGTTCAAAATTCCATTCATTGACTGAATCGAATATCTACTGCTCAGAGCATGAGCAAAATGAAGATCTACTTGACAATAACCTCTTCTTTATTGCGGGTGATCGAATTGCAGTCAATAATCATGTTTCCAGATTTACTTTCAGATATTCATTCGCTGGGCATCAGCACTTTGAAATTGAGGGATATCAACGAACGATTCAACCGAATTCTATCCTATTTTTAGAAAATGGCCAGACCTTCAACACGGACACCTTTACTGGTTCCAATGTTGAGTTAATGACAGTGGCATTCAATCCGATATTTTTTCTAGGCACATTGGAATTGGTGGCCAATTCTCATGAAGAGCTATTAAACAGTCCCATAACTGATATTTCAACTCGAGCAACCACATATTTTCAAAACTTAAATTATGACTTGAAATATCAACTCCTCGAACTAAAGGAACTAATAAGTAATCCAGTTTTTGAGGATGTATTTGAAACCAAACTGGAGTCACTTATCCTAGAATTGTTTCATTTGAAAAAAAAGCAAAATAAATGCGCTCTTCAATCAATTAATAGCATTAAATATTCTACAAAAAAAGAAATTTTAAAAAGGCTAACTATTGGCAAAGACTATTTGATTTCGAATTTACAATATCAAATATCTATTGATAGGATATGCGAAGAAGTTGGTATGTCCAAATATCACTTTATTAGAACATTCAAAATGCTGTTTGGCGTTTCGCCTCATCAATACCTAAAGAGAGCAAGAATAAATTTTTCAGAAGAATTATTAAAAAATACGAAATTAGAAATTGCAGAGATCGCCACAAAATCGGGATATGAATCTCCTAGTGCCTTTTCCAGAGTGTTCAAAGAATTAATACATACCTCTCCAATCGCATATCGGAAATTAGCAATTTCTGCATAGTTGTCTTCAAGAGTGCTGCTAACCTTTAGCCATGGAATTTACGATCTCACCAACTCTCGGAATCAATGAACGTATTGCCAGCATGCACAATGTTTATGATTTCGGGCTTGGTCAATCTCCATTCCCTGTCATCCCATCAATGGTCGAAGCACTGAAAAACAATGCTCATCAAAAGGATTACGTAAACGTAAAGGGGCTTCTCCCACTAAGAAAAGAAATCGCTAGATTTCATAAAAGAAATGGGGTTGATTTTGATCCTGAAGACATGATTATCGGGCCAGGATCTAAGGAACTTCTTTTTTCACTTTTATTCACTTGTGAGGCAGATGTATTTATCCCAACGCCGTGCTGGGTCACCTACCCTCCACAGTGCATTATGACTAACCGAAAGGCAATATTTATGCATTGTGAGGCTCAGAATAATTGGCGGCTCACACCTCAGTTGTTAGAAGATACATTTGCTTCAAACGAATCTTCCAATAGGAAATTTCTAATATTGAACTACCCTAATAATCCATGTGGGTACACATATTCAAAGGAAGAAATCATAAACATATGCTCAGTTTGTCATATATTTAAGGTGACAATCATCTCAGATGAGATATATGGTTTACTAACACACGATGGGCATCACTACTCTACTTCACTCTATTCGAGGGATATTATTGTTACCTCAGGGATTTCCAAATGGGCTGGAGCGGGTGGCTGGCGTCTTGGCTATATGGCTTTCACAGAGCAAAATCGAGATTTATTAATTGCAATGAAACAGATGGTTAGCGAAACATATACCTCAGTATCAGCTCCAATACAGCATGCGGCAATTCATGCCTTTAAGGAAACTGAAGTTGTAAATCATTATTTAGCGAAAGCGAGGAAAGCATTGCTGCTTTTTGCTACCAAAATAGATAACATTTTGAAAAAAGTGCCATCCATAAAATTCTCAAAGATGGAGGGTGGATTTTATTTCTTTCTTGATGCAACTGCTTTGAAAGAAAAAATGGCAAAACATGAGATTTATACGTCAAATGCCTTTGCCACATTTCTATTAGAAAAACACCAGATCGCAGCGCTACCTGGTTCGAGCTTTGGTCGTCCGAAAGAGGAACTTTCACTGCGATTTGCTTATGTCGATTTTGATGGATCAAGACTCATGAAATACGGACTTAATGAACTGACCGATAGCGTAATTCAGCAAGATGGTCAAAAGCTTATTGAGGGAGTGAAAAAGCTCAAGCAAGTATTAACCAATTTTTAAACCAAATAACTTTTATATGATGAATACTAAACTTAATTTATTGAAAAGGCGGGTCACGATTATGATTGGTGTTTTTCTCTTTAGTACCATGGCTTTTGCTCAGGGTACTATTACAGGAAAAATAACTGATGAAAATGGCGAAGCACTAATTGGTGCCACGGTTGTGATTGACGGAACCACGCAAGGAGGGATAACAGACGTAAACGGTAATTATAACCTTAGCTCAACAGCTGGTGCTTATACATTAGTTGCAAGCTATGTGGGGTATCAGAGCCAAACTAAAGGAGTAACCGTCACTGATGGAGGTTCTTCAACCGTGAATTTTTCACTTAGTGAAGGTCAGACCTTAGCTGAAGTGGTTATTATTGGTAGTAGAAACCAAAATAGAACCGAATTAGAAACTTCGGTTCCAGTCGATGTGATTAGCATAGAGAATATTGCAATCAACAGCCCACAACTTAGTGTAAACCAGCTGTTAAATTATGTTGCACCTTCATTCACTTCCAACACTCAAACTATCTCTGATGGTACTGATCATATCGATCCGGCTTCATTAAGAGGACTAGGGCCAGATCAGGTTTTAGTTTTGATTAATGGCAAGAGAAGACACAACTCATCACTTGTAAATGTTAATGGTACATTCGGTCGTGGTTCTGTTGGAACGGACCTCAATGCAATTCCTGTTGCTGCTATTAAAAGAATTGAGGTTTTGAGGGATGGTGCAGCTGCTCAGTATGGATCTGATGCGATCGCAGGTGTAATCAATATTGTATTGAATGAAAGTGTGAATGAATTAAATCTAACTTTAACAAATGGAGCCTACTACTCTGAAAATTCAGAGGACGATAAAGATGGTGAAACTACTCAATTAAGTATGAACTACGGACTTCCAATAGGAGACGGTGGTATAATCAACTTCACAGGTAACTTTGACACAAGAGAGCATACGAACAGAATGATAGAATGGGAAGGGAAAATCTTTGAAGATTACAATAACCCTAGTCTCTACCCTAGCCCAAATGGAACTGATATTACAGACTCAGAACTTATTCTTAGAGGCCTTACAAGATCTGATTTCAACATGCGAGTTGGCCAGTCAGCTGTTGACAATGCCGGTCTATTTATCAATTTAAGATTGCCTGTTGGCAATGGAGCTGAGTTTTATTCTTTTGGTGGATTGACTTATCGAAATGGAGAGGCTGCTGGTTTTTATAGACTTCCTTATCAGTCAAGAGCTGTGACAGATATTTACCCCAATGGCTTCTTACCTGAGATTCACTCAAATATTAATGACAAATCATTGGCTCTTGGAATTAGAGGAGATATCAATGACTGGAATTTAGATTTTAGCCATAGCTATGGAACCAATTCCTTCCAGTATCAAATTGAAAACACTTTGAATGCTTCACTCGAAGCTTCTTCACCAACTAGCTTCAATTCAGGAGGGTTCAGCTTTACGCAGAACACAAGCAACTTTGATGTAAGCAGGTATTGGGACAACACGTTCTCTGGTTTCAACTTGGCTTTTGGTACCGAGTACCGAGTGGATAACTATCAGATTTTTGCTGGAGAAGAAGGATCATATACAAACTATGGCCTTGCTTCTTGGCAGGTGGATACAAATGGTGATTCAACTCTTGTGGTTGACAATGAAGGTCCTATCAGTACTGTTTTTGGTCTTAATGGTACAGACGCGAGACCCGGTGGAGCACAAGTGTTCCCAGGTTTCAGTCCAGACAATGAATTGAGCAAATTCAGATCAACTATTGGTTTCTATGTGGATGCAGAAGCTGACATAACAGATGGTTTTACTCTTACTGCTGCTATCAGATATGAGGACTACAGTGATTTTGGCTCTACATTCAACTGGAAAACTTCATTTAGAGCTAAGCTGATCGATGGATGGGCACTAAGAGGAGCGGCCAGTACAGGCTTCAGAGCACCGTCATTGCATCAGCAAAATTTCAATAGCACCTCAACTATTTTTGTAGATGGTATACCTAGTGAAGTTGGTACCTTCTCAAATGATAGTAGGCCTGCACAACTATTGGGTATCCCTCAGTTAAAAGAAGAGACATCAAACAACTATTCAATTGGATTTACCGGACAGATAACTGATGATATTTCGTTAACTGTTGACGGTTATCAGGTTAATATTGAAGATAGAATTGTTTATACAGGACAGTTCTCAGGTATTGATAGAAACGGTGATGCTGATGGTGACGGAATTATTAATTCACTAGATAACACTGATAATTCTCCTGAAATGGACTCTCCTTCGGGAACTGCAAATGATTGGGAAGTTTTTGATCTATTGGCTGCAGCCAATGCCACTCGTGCGGCCTTCTTTGCAAATGCGATTGATACAAAAACGCAAGGTATAGATATTGTAGCTACCCATAGTGTAAATATTGGGTCTGGAAGTGGGCTTAAAACTAGCCTTGCTGCAACTTTCTCTAAGACAACTCTAGATGGAACAGTGAATACATCGGATGCTCTTGCTGGAAAGGAGTCTACTTACTTTGATGAGACTAGTAGAATCTATCTTGAAAAAGCAGTTCCCAGAAAGAAGCTTAACCTCACATTTGATTACGGTATTAACGATAAATTGAGCGTTATGCTTAGAAATGTCTGGTTCGGTTCTGTTAATGAAGCAAGCAATAATGTAGATAATCAGCAGAGATATGAAGCTAAGACGATAACAGATTTAACCTTTAACTATCAAGTAAGCTCTTCTCTTACTGCAGTGGTTGGTGCAAATAACCTCTTAGACGTTTATCCAGATGAAGCCATCGATGCTAACAGATCAAGTGGTCGATTTAACTATTCAAGAAGATCTCAGCAGTTTGGTGCAAATGGAAGATTCATCTTCGCAAAACTTGCTTTTACTCTTAAGTAATAGGAACACTCTTTAGGATTAAAAAGGAGCTTCAAATGAAGCTCCTTTTTTCATTCCACCTTCCAGGCCAGGGTATCATGGTGGCCTGCGATGAGAGATCTCAAGTAACTTCCAATAAAATTTACTCCTTCAAAACCAGCTTTCTTGGCAGCAGCACCCTCATCTTCAAAACTCATTTCAGATCCTGCAAAATCATGCATATCAGCATACCCACCAATGGTAAAACTATCTCAGGAAGGACCAAAGACTCGTGTGAAAATGAAATTTGATCTATGATCAATCTCGGAATAAAAAATATTTTCAGCGTTTCGTTGGTCGAGTAGTTCTTTTTGCTTTCCTACAAGGGAAGTGAAAATTTCGATATGGAAAAGATTGAATTCTTCTAACGACTTCCCAAACGCATCAGTTTCCGTCCCCTTCACAATAGCCTCCTCCTGAAAGGCCACTAAATCATAAAACGGGTCTCCATACGGCTTTTCAAGCCAATTTCTGCTCATTGTACTAGCGGAAAAATTCATACTGAAATAAATATCAAGTGATGGAATGGGGAATATGAGCATTAAATCCCAATGATCACCCTGGCTATGACGTAGCAAATACGGCGTTACTTTTTGATTATTTTCATACAACTTCATATCCTTTTTCAGGACATCAATCAATTCAAGCAGACTCCCTGGTTTCGCTCGGAATAGAGAAACTTTGTAAAGTTGGTCTTGTGCTTGAAGTGACATGCTTGTGACAATTAGGAGGAGAAGGAGAAATCTTTTCATAAAAGAAAGGTAATGATTTGTTGATTGGTTTACTGGTTAATTTCAAATCAAATAATGACTACCTTTTACTATTATATTCCTTGATTAGAACGTTCAACCGCTTGTAGTCCAACACTCCTTTTGCTTCTTTGAGATGATGCATAATGGCCAGACCTTTGGCAATTTGGCTATCCACATTTTTAACTTTTCCTACGATATAGATCAACCCTCGTTGTTTACCTATTGTCAATGCTTCAAAGTAGCTTCTCCCTTCATCATCTTGAGCCAATAGTGCATCAAAGGATTCGGGTACTTCATGCCCAAATTCAGAAGTGTCCTTCTCAAGCGTCACAGTCACTTCGTCACCTTCTTCAATGCCCAGCTTCTTTCTTCGTTGTTCGTTGATCAGTAAAACATAATCATCAACTCGAGGCATCAAAGCCAACTGGTAGTTTTCACTGTCGTTTACCGAACAAAGAACTCTACGATTGTCTCCTTCAATGAATTTATCTCCAATATCTTTTGGAATTGGGATGTAGTGCTTCCAAAGATTGTTGTGGAAATGACTAAGAAAAGACTCAACAGTAATCTGCATTTATCAAAATTAATTAATCTACAAATGCAACTCTATATGCTATTTCTACATCTATTGTCTAAAATCATAAGAACATGGAAAAAATTCTTTACTTCATTCTTCATTTGGGTGTGCCAATTCTCATTCTTTTAATACTTATAAAGTCCAGGAAACACTCTAAAGTTAGTATCATTATTAATACCCTTCTTTATTCCTCTGTTCTACTCTTTCTATACCTCTGGGGACAATACCCACTTGTATTTAGTTACTATTTTCGATTTATCTTGCTACCTATTATCTTCTTCGCATTATGGAAGAATTATAAGAATTGGTCTGGGACAATGAACAATTTCCCATCTGGTTGGCTCAGATATCTTCGGGTGTCAATTGCATTTGTGTTAGCAATTCTTTTTTCATTTTTAACTGTAAATGCAATAAATGGTCTGTCTTATGATAGTACTGGAGTTAAATTAAACTTCCCTCTAGAGAATGGGTCCTATTACATTTCTTCTGGAGGAAATAACAAGGTTATCAACAATCATTTTCGGTCTTATCCGAATAGCCAACAATTTGCTTTGGATATTAGTAAGCTCAATGCTTTTGGAGCTGCAACATCAAATCCATTGTCTTCAGAAAATAAACTTCATTATATTTATGGTGAATCATTATATTGTCCGTGTAATGGAGTAGTTATCGAAAGTGCAAACCATGTTAAAGACAATAAAGGAGCATCTATGGATGTAAGTCCAGAAGATGGTAGCGGAAATTATGTTGTTCTGGAGTGTGACGATGTAATTGTGTCTATGGTACATCTAAAATATGGCAGTGTACTTGTCAATCCTGGTGATCGAGTTGTTGCTGGTGATCCAATAGGTAAGGTCGGGAATTCGGGTTTTTCACAAGAGCCCCACCTCCATCTTCAGGCAGCAAAATATAATCAGGATTCTAGCTTAGTGGGAGTACCTATGTCATTTGGGTCAAGTATGCCAATAAGAAATACCATCATTGAAAATTAACTCATATTAAAACCAATTTCTTAATAACAAAGCAAATCCAATCCCAAGGTAATTTCCAAGTGCATATCCCACCAGTCCGGTTGTCATGCCTGTGAGAATGATGGCTTTATTGTTAAGCACTTTTGCAATCGGGCCAACGAATGCCGGCCCGTATAAGGCCGCCACGGAAGTAATAATCACTGTATCCTTATCTATCCTAGCAAAATACGCCATAAGATAATGAAGAAAAATGGCCCCCGTCATTACAAATCCCATGAAGTAAAGCGTTTGTGATGCTGAGCTGATCAACTCCGAAACATCAGCCAAGCTACCAAGTGCCAAGCAAAAGACTAGTAAAAAATATTCACCCAATTCATAACTACCAGGAAGGTCATTGATCTTCTTAGAAAAGGATAGCATAATCCCCAGTGTGGTTACCGTCAGAATAATCATGATCGCCTCCATCGAACCATATAGCAGTATTGAAAATCCTATGCTCATTCCTAAGATTAGTAAGGCTAGTCCAAAGAAGATCAGGATGTTCTTTGCTTTCACTTTGTTAGGTAATTTCACGAAAGTCACAGGTTCATTCGTTTCTCCAGAATCTTCAGATTCATATTTGGGCAAGAATCTACCCAAAAGTGGTTTGGCTAATGTCATTAAGAACAGAAGATATAAGGCTCCCCAGACTAAATCAGCTGCATTAAGTAGAATGAAGGTTTCTTCCTCCACACCGAGTGACAAACCAACAGCACTCATGTTGGGAGTACCGCCTGTATACACCCCCATGACCATACCCGCCATCTTCCAGGTATCTGTGAACTGATCTTCAAAAACAAAAACCGCTATGGTGGCGCTGATTGACACTGCGACCACACACAAGAAAAAAGATATAACAGCCTTCTTCGCTCCATTTAACCATTTCACGATGCTCGTCGAAAACAGCAATAGCGGAATAGCCAATGGAACTGTGACTTCTGAAAGTGTGGTGGTGATTTCTTTATTCAATTCCAGAAAAGGGAGATTGGCTAAAATCACTCCTACCCCATAGCAAATGATTATAGGGCTGATCCAATTAATCAGTTTGATTCGCTTCTCCCCCAAAATCAAAAAAATAGGAAAGACGATCATGAAAACGACAAGTATTACTATTTGAATCATCTCAATCAATAATCTCTTCGAGCAGAACGATCAGTTTCTTGTTGATGGAATAGAGGGAATCCACTTGATCAAGACCATTTACAATACCTCCCCTAGCAAGGGTCGTTAACCCAAGAATTTCGGCATCATCTTCCAGCGCCAATTGAAGACCATCCCAAGTGTCCATATTTCCGAATTGTTGAAAATTTCCTTTCATGACGGAGTTAGGGAAGCCAGTATCTGACAGTAGAGAGGTTTAGAGATATTGATAACAAAATCTACAATATCTCCCAATGTAGCAAGTAGCTTGCAGAATGGGTTTCTTTCTCATTCATCTTCATGCTAGTTGAGTATTTACCCTGCTGATCATCTACGGTGAATGTGAATGACCCAAGATGATCGTTTAATGAAACATAGTCATAATCCCAAAGCTCGATTACCACTTGCCCCGCTGGCACCTCCATTGTGAGATCCATATCTACTTCATCATCCACGTCTACACGAAAAAACTTGGTGCCCTCTGGCCAAATTTTTTCACCGTTGTACTTCAGATACATCTCGTCCTTATCAATCTCATCAGGAACGGAACATTTAATGGATGTGAATTTTATTTTAGGCATGTTGATTTCGATTTACTTAAATATATCATGAATTTTCTTATTCATAAGCAATGGGAAGAAGGATTAGCTCCCAGGTTCATCCATTACAATCCGTCTGGAAGCGCTAAATGTAGAATTGAAGAAACTATCTGATCGAAAATCGGAAGATACTTTTCCGTGTTTCTCTGATGTTATTGTGAAGTCTATGTGCTTAACCACACCAAAATTCTCATTAAAGAAATTGGGTTCCAAAACCAATTGGGTTTGATTATTATCTATAATGGTATAATCCCTAACAATTCTAAAACTACTGTCTGATGCTACATGCTTATTCCAAGAAACAGTCACATCATATTTTGGGTCAATTTCATTCCAAGTCAATACTAAGCTCTCCGATGATTGTTGATAATCCGGTGTATCAAATCTTCGAAGATTATTCCCGGGCAAATCAATAGTTGATGCATACGATTTTCCATCTCCCAAAGTGATTGTCGCTTTATAGTTCGTACCCTCCTCTACTGCCATTGCTCCACTAGAGTGATAATAAGGGAGATTCCCAATTAAGGATTTGTTTATTGAAAGTTCTGCACCATTCACTTCCACTAGTCCTTCTTTTAATGTCAAGGCTTGACCGTTTTTATCACGTACCCAAACGTTAATTCGTTCACTACCTTCACCTTGATTACTCAATTCTTTGTCAATCGACATTTCTAATATCAATATCCCCGGATCATTAATGACTACATCTGACAGGGCCGACTCGGTACAACTGCGGGCACAGGAGGATAAAAAAAATATCATTGGAATCGATAGAAACAGACTCCTGAGTCTTGGATTCTTAGCAGTGTTTTTCATGGTTCATGTTTGTCATTCACAACATGAAAGATAAGCAAAACACTAGAACGATAGTTATTTCCCCAGTTCCATATCAATTTCCTCAATAGTCTTATTTAATTCTCCATTCAGTATTTCATAGAATTGAAGAATGAAGGTAATCTCGTTTGCCACATGATCTAACCGAATCTGAATATCCGGTTTACTCAGCCATGCATTATCCACCTGTTTAGGTTTAACAACTTGCTTTACCATATCAAATCTATCGTAATAAGTTTCCCTTATGTACTTCAAATCCTCAAAAAACTGTGCCTGCCCCCACTGTTCTTCTACTTTGATCATAGTAACATAATTAAAATCGTACATACGAAGAATTTGCATTCGTAAGCTGTCATTTCTAATAAGATCAACACCTTTCGCTTTTAATGTTTCAAATGCACTCGTTTGCGGAGTTAATAAATAGTCTCTGAAAATTGAATTCAAATAAAGTCCAACTTCATAATCATTCATTGAAGAATTCTTGAAATTCCGAAGGGTATCGATCAGATTGAGTTTCTCCTTGTGTCCACGCGTATTTCCATTAATATCAATCAAATCAAGTTCTAAATTAGATTTGATCTCTTGCAATATTTCGATCTCCATATTGCTTCTATCTCGTGCAATCCGCCAGTTGCTCAACTGAAACGCAATAAGAATACCTATAGCCACAACTGCGATTTCTATCCCGATTTGAATCGGGTGAAGTTTATTACTCTTCTTCTTTTCTGAGGTCATGCTTAAAAATAGAAAGAATTGGTTGATATGGACAAAAAAAAGAACCCTCAAATGCGAGTCATTTCACCATTCAATTTATTCCTTCCCTGCAAAATAATCTAGCGCCGTTCGAATCCGATCTTTCTTCATACTGGCATGTGGAGGGAAGTCGTTTACTGGTGATCTGATATGTTGTGAAGTGGGCATTAAGTAGATTTACCCAATCGAACCACTTGACATTTCAACATGAAACAACTAAACATGAAAGTCCATATTCTGCTAGTACTATTGATAATTTCTGGCTGCCAACGACCCAAAAACTCTGGTTCCAAGGAGCAATGGAAAACTGAAATCTTGAATACGGAAAACTCATTTTCGGCACTTTCTGCAGAAAAAGGAGTAAAGATTGCTTTTCAGGAATTTGCCGCAAATGATGCGGTGCTTATGCGAAACAATGAATTAATTAAGGGAATGGAGGCTATGAGCATCAGGTTAGATGGTGCTGGATTGCCACCAGATGTTACTCTAACATGGGAACCTTCGTTCGTGGATGTGTCCGAATCTGGAGATTTGGGTTATACGTATGGTGAATATCTCTATACTTCAACTGATTCACTTGGCAATGTCACCAAATCTACCGGTATTTTTCATACAGTCTGGAAGAGGCAAACTGATGGAGAATGGAAATTTGTTTGGGATTGATAGCCAACAAAAAAGCCCCACTCTCGTGGGGCTTCCAACTCACTCACTATTACTAAACGTCCAAACTTATTGATGTTCTAATTCCGTCTTTGTTCGTAATTACCAAAGGCGGGTAATATCATTGGTTTCTTATTGTTGATTTCAAATAATCTAAAATCGATATTTTCCTTTGTTTAGTTATAATACGTCAAGATTGGAAAATACCCTACCTTAATTTCTAATTTACTTGCTAACATCCGAGCAAAAATCCATCCTTACGCAGATCCCGAAGAAAATCGTAGGTTCTTTATTTATGTGACAACCAACAAAATCAGAAAGAAATGAAATTAATTGAAAAGTCGGATTATGGTGGGTAAGAAAGTACATCCCACATCTCCTCCCGAACTCCCAAGATCAATTCAGTATGACTAGAAATCCGGCAAATTAATGCAGAGCATTCTCAATAGCATTTCTAAGTTGTTCTTTCACACCTTGGTCAAGATCGCCATCTGAATCCAACATCTCCAACGACTCATGATAATATTTCAAGGCTTCTTTGGGCTGGTCTGTCCTGCTCAAGTACACAGCTAAATAGTAATTGCATAACGCCGAATTTGGAAAGCTTTTTACTGCCAATTTATAGAGTTGCTCTCGGTTGGTAAATTCCGGATCCTTCTTCCATGCAAGCCAGCCATTAAAATCAGCGTAAAATTTCAACGTAAATGGTTGGGTATTATCGACTGAGTAATACGCATTGAAAACACTATCGATGGAGTTCATTCCAGTGGTGAGAAATAGATTCTTGCAAACAGAAAGATTCGGAGGTGCAGTCAATCCCTCCAACACAAATAAAGAATCAATGGACTCGTTATAACCATCAAAACCAGTTTCTGCAAAAATTCTATTTAGCGAATCAGGATTGTTTTTTAATTGCGCATTCAAAAAGGACAGAATTAGACTGGACGCATCTTCAAAACCTCTTTTAGTATTTTCCTTGGACTCTCCAATAATCCCTGGAACAACCTCCTCAAAAATTCCGAAATTCAAAAAATGAAACTCACTCATTTCAGGAAAATGAGCAAAGTATCTTTTCGAATACTTCAATCCAGTCAGGTATTCCGGTGAAATGGCAGGATGTGGCGAGTAAATGGCTAATATGGGCTGAGTCATACTCTGCGGTTCATAAAAGCTAGTTTTCTTCAAAATATCCTGTTCGGATCGGCTCAAGAAACCTCCCTCTAGGCTGACCAGTGCATCAATTTTAGGGTTTCTAGAAGCAAACGCTGCGCAGAATGAAGACTCAATCGCATTCGCGAGCAAGGCAATATTACCTCCATCGACATTTGGCAATTTTAGCAATTCCGAAAGGCCAAATTGTAAATCGTCAACAGCCACTTCCAAGCCTCTAACGGATGCATCCAACACATGCGTATATTGTCCTTTTAGCGGAAGCCCTGCCACAACGTAACCATGACTTGCTAGATACTCACACATCGCACTTTGGTAAGCAGGGCTGGTTCCATTGGGAAATATCACCAATGGGAACTGACCACCAATAGGTTTGCTATTAAGGGATGACTTTGTTTGAAGACCAAGGATTTTTTGAAGGTCATTATTAGACAATCCCTCCCCACCCAATTCAATAGCCTGATTAATGAAAACGTTTCTTGCCAATGAGTCCTTTGGTTTCCCCTCCTTGGACTGACGTGTGATCATGTTTACAAAATATTCATACCTCAAGTACTCCGATGATGCTTCGGCAGGATACCAAATGCTTATTGGAATATTTCGCCCATTAGACTGATCATTACTTGAATGAATCCTTCCACTCCAATCAGAATATGGAACATCCTCGCGTGAAATATCTGTTGTGAATATGGTCTTGAATCCGACTTCATATTTCCCATAATTCAAGAAATCAGAATACGGTTCTGCTTCAGGGTTTTGTTCGGAAGTACCACATCCAACTAATAGTAAAATGAATAAAATCCCAACTACGTTTCTAGTTCTTGACATGATGATATTAAGGTTGGCCCACATTCCTAACGGAAATAAACAACTTCCAGTTATCCAATTTCAAACGTGTTAGTACCTCTCTTTAGGAATCAAAGGCGATTTACAATGCAAGTGTGTTCTCGTATGATGAAATGGCTAAATATTACCAGATCAGCTTTGAAGAAGTTCACAGAGATTACAACTTCACAAGAGTTCATCCCTGAATATAAAATTTGGAACGAAAGTAATCTCCACTGATCCCTCACTTTGTTCGGGATAGGTGGTCAATTTCCTACATGTTGCGTCTGTACTGCCCTCCTACCTCAAACATGGCGTGGGTAATCTGACCCAGGGTACAATACTTACAAGCCTCCATGAGTGCTTCAAAAGTGTTCTCGTTATGAAGGGCGGCCTGCTGCAATTTCAATAGAAACTCATCAGCCTTCTTCACATTTCCTTTTTTCATTGTCACGAGGTTATCGATCTGACGTACCTTCTCCTCCTGATTGGCTCTGATGACCTCTTCAGGAATAATTGTTGGCGACCCTTTGGAAGATAAGAAGGTGTTCACTCCTATGATTGGCAGTTCGCCCGTGTGCTTTTGCATCTCGTAGTACATAGACTCTTCCTGAATCTTACCACGCTGATACATGCTCTCCATTGCACCAAGTACTCCTCCCCTTTCTGTGATCCTGTCGAACTCCACCATCACAGCTTCCTCCACCAAATCGGTTAACTCTTCGATGATGAACGAACCTTGCATTGGATTCTCATTTTTGGTCAACCCAAGTTCCTTGTTGATGATCAACTGAATCGCCATGGCCCGTCGAACGGAATCTTCCGTGGGCGTGGTGATCGCCTCATCATAGGCATTGGTATGTAATGAATTGCAATTATCATAAATGGCATAGAGTGCCTGAAGTGTGGTACGTATATCGTTGAAATCTATCTCCTGTGCGTGTAGTGATCGACCAGACGTCTGAATGTGGTATTTCAATTTCTGTGCGCGCTCGTTAGCACCATATTTCAGTTTCATGGCTTTTGCCCAAATACGTCTGGCTACTCTTCCAATAACTGCATATTCTGGATCTACTCCATTGGAGAAAAAGAAACTAAGGTTGGGTGCAAATGCGTTGATGTCCATCCCTCGTGAGAGGTAATATTCCACGAAAGTGAAGCCATTTGAAAGTGTAAATGCTAATTGCGATATAGGATTCGCTCCAGCCTCAGCAATATGATAGCCTGAGATAGAAACGGAATAGAAATTCCGAACATTCTGATCAATAAAATACTGTTGCACATCACCCATCAAGCGAAGGGAGAACTCTGTTGAGAAAATGCAGGTATTCTGTGCCTGATCTTCCTTTAGTATGTCCGCTTGTACTGTACCTCGTACTGCAGACAGGGCTTTGGTTTTCAACTCATTGTAGACATCTGTAGGCAGTACCTGGTCTCCAGACACGCCAAGAAGCATCAACCCGAGACCATTGTGTCCTTCGGGGAGGTCACCAGTGTAGGACGGGCGATCAATACCAGCTACTTTATAGAGAACGACAATTTTAGCAGCTACATCCTCTTCCAACCCATTTTCCATAATGTACTTCTCACACTGCTGATCAATGGCGGCATTCATAAAGAATGCACACATTGTAGCCGCAGGGCCATTTATGGTCATAGAAACGGAAGTAGTCGGTTTGCAGAGATCAAAACCAGAATACAGTTTTTTTGCATCATCGAGGCAGGCGATGCTCACCCCTGAATTACCAATCTTTCCATAAATATCTGGTCGATGATCTGGGTCTTCGCCATAAAGAGTCACCGAATCAAAAGCCGTGGATAATCTTGCTGCCGGAAGTCCTTTGGATACGTAATGAAATCGGCGATTGGTTCGCTCTGGTCCGCCCTCTCCAGCAAACATCCTCGTAGGATCTTCACCTTGCCGTTTAAAAGGATACACACCTGCGGTGTAAGGAAACTCTCCTGGAACATTCTCTTGCAAGCTCCACTCCAGTATATCTCCCCAAGCTTCATATTTTGGTAGAATTACCTTTGGAATTTTGGTGCGTGATAACGATTCGGTGGTCGTCTCAACCTTTATTTCCTTACCACGAACTTCATACGTGTACGCCTCCCCTTCGTAGTTTGCTCTCTTCGCTTCCCATTCTTCCAATATCTTCAAATTGTGTGGATCCATGTCCAGCTTCAATTCTGAATTTGCTTTTTCAATAGCCTTAAAAGCTTCTTCATCATTCTTCAATATTTCGGCAGATTTATCCAGACTATACAACTTCTGAGCTATGGCCTTTTGCTGAAGTACCTTTTCATTGTACCCTCGAATCGTCTCTGTGATTTCAGAGAGATAACGAATCCGCTTTGGGGGAATGATGAAAATCTTTTCACTCATTTCCTCAGAACTTTCAAATGACGACTTCAAATCCGCACCTGTCTTTTCAGAAATCAAATTCATTAACGCCAGATAAAGCCTGTTCATTCCAGGATCATTGAACTGTGAGGCGATAGTTCCATGCACTGGTAAGTCTTCCTCTTTCGATTCCCACAGTCCATGATTTCGCTGGTATTGTTTTTTCACATCACGCAGTGCATCTAACGCTCCTCGTTTGTCGAACTTATTCAGTGCGATGACATCTGCAAAATCAAGCATATCGATTTTCTCCAACTGAGAAGCTGCTCCATATTCAGGTGTCATCACATACAGTGAAGCATCAGAATGATCCGTGATTTCTGTATCTGATTGTCCGATCCCAGAAGTTTCCAGAATGATCAAATCAAATCCGGCGGCCTTTACCACATCAATGGCGTCTTGCACATATTTGGAAAGTGCCAGGTTAGATTGTCGTGTGGCAAGCGAACGCATATACACCCGATCACTGAAGATGGAATTCATTCGAATTCGATCACCCAATAGTGCGCCACCTGTTTTTCGTTTAGATGGATCTACAGATATGACGGCTATTCTTTTATCAGTAAAATCTACTAGAAACCTGCGCACCAGCTCATCCACAAGGGAAGACTTTCCTGCTCCACCCGTTCCGGTGATACCGAGCACAGGTACATTAGACGCTTTTTTTCGTAAGCTTTCTATCTCAGCCTTATGATCATCAGGAAAGTTCTCTGCGGCTGAGATTAACCGTGCGATGGCGTTGTGATTGTGTGAATCTAGTCTATCCGCCTGCCCAACTAGGTTTTCACCGATGGGATAATCGCTTGTTTCCACTAAGTCATTTATCATGCCCTGCAATCCCATCGCTCGTCCATCGTCTGGTGAGTAGATGCGAGTGATACCATAGGCATGCAATTCTTCAATCTCTTCTGGTAGGATCGTCCCTCCTCCTCCTCCAAAAATCATAATATGCTCTGCTCCTCTTTCCTTCAGCAGTTCGTACATGTACTTAAAGTATTCAACATGTCCACCCTGATAGCTGGTGATAGCAATAGCCTGAGCATCTTCCTGTATGGCACAATCCACAATTTCCTGCACGGCACGATTGTGCCCAAGATGGATGACTTCACAGCCTGTGGATTGAATAATCCGTCGCATAATATTGATGGCCGCATCATGTCCATCAAAAAGAGAAGCCGCCGTAACAATCCGGATATGGTTCTTGGGTTTATAGACTTCAACTGTCTGGGTCATGCTGTTTTAATTTTCGGGAGCGTAAATTTACTAAATGCAACACTCAGAATTGAAAGCATTTTTTGAGCACCTTCAAAAAAAAAAAGAAGGATTTTTAAAGAATCTTCCCCCCGCTTTACCCCCAACCCTTCCTCCGGGTTCC
>JAAEPI010000808.1 GCA_024232835.1 Cytophagales bacterium | reverse complement strand
GGGATATGAGGTCCATATTTGTGAGAAATCCCTGGAAATCCTTGAACGTGGCTTTGAAAAAAATTCCGCATTTTTCAAACGCCAATCTATTGGAGGAATGTTCAGTGATACTGAAGTATATGAAGCTTTTACCCGGATCCATGGTTCGTTAGATCTGCATAATCTTGCAGAAAGTGATATTGTTATTGAAGCAATTCATGAAAATCTTGAAGATAAAATAGATGTGATCCGGGAATTGGATCGTTTCTGCCCGCCCCGCATTATTCTGGTGAGTCATTCGTCTTCGTTTTCTATTACAACGATTGCGAGCGCTACTCAACATCCTGACCGAGTGGTCGGACTGCATTTTTTCCATCCTATGCACCTTGTGAAGCTCGTTGAAGTGGTACAAACCCCTTTTTTAGATTCTTCTGCTTTAGAGACCATCTATTATTTTGTGCGGTCTTTGAGGAAAGAGTATATCACTGTCAGGGACTCTCCCGGATTTGTAGTCAACCGTCTTGTACTTGCGTATCTGTTGAATGCTATCCGGATTTTTGAAGCGGGGATTGCGACAAAAGAGGATATTGACAAAGCGATGCAATTGGGCTGTGGGTATCCGATAGGTC
>JAAEPI010000807.1 GCA_024232835.1 Cytophagales bacterium | reverse complement strand
GGTGCCTCAGACTTCATGGGTTACAGTAACTGAGTCATGCTATTGAACTAGTCGAGGCCTTACTGACTGCCGCTGATTTAGTTTCTATGTACTACACAGAGGCAGCAACAGGGTTTATTAATCCAGAATAAGCAGTTTTGCTTTCGATTGTTGTGATCCAGGTCTAATTAAGGAATGAAAATGAAAGTTGTCACCATTCAAACTTTAGTGAGCGCATGTCTGATAACTACAAACCAGTTGTGTAATGGGAACAACTGCACAAATTGACTATTGATTGAGCATGCACAATTGTTGGAAGAGATTGTTGTCACACAGTTCTCTCATGGCCAGGTGCCAGAGTAATGGTATTGTGTGATCAAGTCACAAAATTTATTATCTTAATCATGCAAAAATGAGGTCTTTCTGTCAGAAGGATCACCTATTCAGAACTTCTCCTTGTAAAATGTGGGACATTACTGGTATCAGTCTGGAAAGTGATTGGTTGAGTTACCACTAATGGAATATTCAAAGAATGTTCATCATTCGACATGGTGATGACTGATGACACAACCATTCTGGAGGTATGGGAGTCTGGAAACATGTAGGAGAAAGGAGGCTTGAGGGATGGACAGGGTGTAGTGGCAGTTTGGTGGGGAAGTACTATATGAATCATGCCACGAGCACACAAATTGGGGGCTTCACCCACCATTATTAGCCTGTGAGCACCATTGAAACTGTAACTTTATCAACTGTCATGTTCTGGGTCATCTAACATTGGTCTAACTCCTATTTAAAGGCATTCTTCTCACTAGCCTACAAGCTTACAAAAACAAATGGCGATTCACAGCAGTCAAAAGTGAGATTTGGTTAGTCTATGTACTGCTGTGTTAATCCCAGAAGAGTACCAGGATGGATACAAGAAAATTCTTTGTGGTGGCGTGGTACAGAATAGGTCTACAGATTGGGCAGGGGTAAGAATACTGTAGGCAAGAGAAAGCATTCAAAAGCAAGGGAAAATCACAGCTGCCAAGCTGATCAGTTCGTGCAACAGTGGGCTAATCACAGAAGAGTACCAGGACTGGTACCAGAAAATTCAGTGTGATAATAGAGAAAAGGAGGAGTTGGATGAGAGCTCTGATGATAATGAACATTTTGTCTAACAATGTGCCATTTAGTCATTTAAAATAGTAACTTGCTCAGCACTGTCTGCAATTTTGTCACTGTTTGTCTTGATTTTGAGGAAAAAAGTGATCAATGACATGGCAGAATCGCAGTTACATTATGAGCCAACTCAACAAAGTGACCATGCTTCCCAAAATTTCCACCATGCAACAGTGAGCCAAGTCAAATTTCCAACTTTTACCAGCCTCATTCTTAAGGTGGGCTGATCCTATCCAATTATTTTTTTTCTCAAAAGAAAGCCAAAATCCAGGGCTATCATGTGATACCAGAATTAAAAGTCCAACATAGAACATTGATTTGTGCTACCGTTTTGTAACCTTAAAAGTGCCATAACTCAAAAGTACTAAATTCCGACATGGCCCATTCTTGCTCCCGACCGAAAATACCACTTTTTCACGAATTTCGCATTTATCCTTAGGGGGGGAGATTGTTCATTTCATAACTGTCGTAAAAATCCTT
>JAAEPI010000806.1 GCA_024232835.1 Cytophagales bacterium | reverse complement strand
CCTTACGAGCAGCTCTAAATAATGATGTTGTGGATGGAGCCTTGAGCTATATGGAGAGTGATGATGCTATTGTTGTTGATTTAGTTAAGCAAGATGTTTTGGATGCTTTGAATTTAGACAGTGCATTAGCCAAAGAGATTGTTCTTTATGGGGAAACAACAGTTGATATGGCTATTCTAAGTGATGATGATCAGAATACGTTACTTGAAAAACTTGATCTTTATCAGAATCAAGGATCCTTGAGCTATACTCAAGAGGCAGGTATTATTACGATTGATTTCAAGAAAGATACGATTCTAAACAAATTGGATGTGACCTCTTATACATCACGTCAGGCAACTGTTTATAATCGATTTGGACAACAAAGTAGCCATAAGGAAGAGTCCTATAGTAGTTCCTCTGAGGCGATCAAAAATTTACTTGAAAAAAATCAAATTCTCTATGACCCTTTTGGACGAGAAATCAGTTATTTGGAGACCAATACACGGAAAGGTGAAAGCACCCAAGTTTATGATCTTCAAGGTCGGGAATTACAGGATTATCTATTGGGTATATTGGAGCGTCTTAATTCTGCGCCAACATTTTCTGGTGGTCAATTTGAGTCATTAGTGAGTACGGTATCGGATTTGATTGATACACAATCTGATATTGATTTTCATCCGTTATTCGCTCTTGTCATGGCCGATGACGGTGGAGCGCTCGGCCGTATTCCATCACCTGCATTTCCCGAAGATACGACT
>JAAEPI010000805.1 GCA_024232835.1 Cytophagales bacterium | reverse complement strand
GATTTTAAAAATGAATCGTGAAGTACCCGAAAGTGATTACTCGAAATATTTGGAAGCTAGCATCTGTTCCTATTTAGATCCGTTAGGAAAAACTGGGCAGATATACCAGATAGTCAATAAAGAAAGTGGAAAGCTAATTGGTGTCGAAAATTGTACTCTCCATAATGGAGCCAATATAAGGCAATGGGAGTCAACTGGAGAAATGTGCCAAAATTGGCTGATATTTCCAATAAGTGCAAAAGACTTCGTAGTCGTAAATAAAGAAAGCGGTAAACTTATGGGCGTTAAGAGCTGTTCAACAAGAAATGGTGCTAATGTACGCCAATGGGAATACGTAGGAGAAGCCTGTCAGGAATGGCAATTTAACAAGGTCGGAGGGGGCTACTATCATCTTGTTCCAAGACATAGCAACAAGATGATTGGTGTAGAGGATTCATCTTCCAGAAACGGGGCAAATATTCGGCAATGGGAATATACGGGAGAAGAATGTCAAAATTGGACCCTCCGAGCTGTTGGAGAGATTGACGTTCCTAACATTGAGGTTAACGAAAGAATGAGAGACAGTCACTCCTTTCCCGAGTACCTCAAACTAAAAGGTAAAGATGATGTTCGGCTAAAAGATTCACACCCAACTCTAGTCTTTGAATTCTTGGTACCTTTCTTTTTTGTAAACGAGAGAGGAGTCTCAATTCAAGCCCAAGTGTCAAAATCTCCTTACTACAAAATAAGAAAAGAGCGTAAATGGAAATTGCTATTTTATCGCGCACATGATGGAACTCAAAGTTTTGAAGACGAGATGGAATACAAAAAAGTTGTAGAAACGTCTGAGAACATAAGAACTGAGACAACAAAAAGATTTAAGGTGACTACGTCATTGGATTTTATACTTTTCAAACTTGGCAGCGAATATGAGCATATTTTCAAAGAGATCAAAGAACGAAGTTTTACCGAAAGCAATACGAAAAAAGAAGTTCGCAGAATTCATTTTAGCGAAGGCGAACCAGTAACTGAGGCATGGTGGCAACTAATTGATAGATATACTCTGATCAGAATGGATGGTGTCGAAGTAGTAAGCTGGACCGCTGATCCCGGTGAATTTCTCTATCAAGACACTTTTCCGTGGTAGCGGAATTGTCGAGGATATAGTATGACTTTTTGTAAAGTTACCCAACAAGTGGCTTAACGTGGTCCGAACGTTAGCTTGCTCCCCCAAAACGGCCGTTACAAACGCAGTAATGACCGTTTTGGGGTGCTGGGAGCAATACCGCGTAGTATGTGACCATTTCAAACTGTGTGCTGAAAAATTTGCGGCTGATCTGTGTTCAACTCTAGCCAGGCGTTCAATTACAGTT
>JAAEPI010000804.1 GCA_024232835.1 Cytophagales bacterium | reverse complement strand
GATGACGTTCTTGAAAAGATTGGACTGAGTTTGGGCCTGAGTACTGAACACGCCAGTCGACCATGCATCAGTATGTTTGATCTGAAAATGGGCTATCATCAATTGTGCATAAAGGAAGAAGACGCGCATAAAACAGCCTTTAGAACCCATAGAGGCTTGTATGAATACACAAGATTGCCCATGGGATTGAAGACCGCTGGAAGCTTCTTTCAAAGGCTCATGAACAAAGTCTTCAATGGGATTTTGGACGACGGCATCATTTGTTATTTAGATGATATTTGCATCACGACGAGCAGTTTCGAGGATCATCTGGAAAAGTTGACAGTGATGTTGGATCGATTAAGAGCAGCCTTGTTGAAATTAAAACTGAAGAAATGTGTGTTGCTGTTGGAAAACACGAAATATTTGGGACATATCGTGTCACGGCAGGGGTTAACGCCCGACCCGAAAAAAGTAGAGGGAATCAAGACCTATCCCGAACCCAACACACCTACTGAAGTTCGCCGATTTTTGGGAATGACCTCATATTACAGGAAGTTTGTGCCGAATTTCTCAAGAATTGCTCAGCCAATGTGAGAATTGACTGAGAAAGGTCGGAAGTTCTTGTGGGACGAAGCGTGTCAAATTTCTTTCGATATGCTGAAGAGGAAATTGATGGAACCACCAGTTTTGCATTACCCTGATGCAAAACTGGGTGAATATTTTATCAAAACTGATGGAAGTTCAAGAGGATTAGGCGCAGTGCTGTGT
>JAAEPI010000803.1 GCA_024232835.1 Cytophagales bacterium | reverse complement strand
TCTAGCTTCACCGCGTAGGATATAATCAACTTGGGGAATATTTGTCAGTACTTCTTCTGGTAAAAGAGTTGCGTGGGCACCACCAACCACAATGATTGCATTTGGGCATGTTTCTTTTACAATTCGGGCACATAGGATGATGCAATGTGAAATAGGTGTGGTTCCGTGAATGCCAACTAAATCAGGGGCGTTTTGGGTTAAATAGGTTGACAGAGCATTCCATTCCATGCCAAGTGCTTCCATATCAAGAATTTTTACGGAATGATTTTCTTGTAGAAGGATGCTAGCCAAATATGCTATCCCTAAAGGAGGGCATAATTTATTTACTCGGTACCTATACTGAGTTTCGTCGTATCTAGGGTTGATTAGACAAATCTTCATGATGATAAAAAAATGGCTCCTCGCTGCTTCAAGTGGGTAAACCGAAATTGAATTTTCCGCCAATGATGTAAATCATGGCGATGAGATTTCTGTTTGTTCGGTATCCACGAACTCTGGCTTCCGCTGCTTGAATTAAGCTGTTGATACCCATAAAGATACTAAGGTGTACCCCAATGTCAAGACAAAAATAAGTATCCTCTCCAAAAACCAGGGTAACAGAGAATTTTCAGGCGGGATCGGAAGCAGTATGCTGAGATTGAGATGAAATGATGGATGCC
>JAAEPI010000802.1 GCA_024232835.1 Cytophagales bacterium | reverse complement strand
CCTGACCAATTCCAAGGAGACTTCACCGGGAATATGTCTTGCCGAGGCAATTCTCCGTGCTATTTCAAAGAGTTCAATGGAATCTTCAAAACCGGAAACGCTGATAATCACGGTCGGATGGTTGCGATTTTCCGGTGTGGAAGCAGTTTGACGCCATTGTGCGAGATGTTCGTTATGGGCATAGATATCTGAGGCAGCCCTTAATAATACAGTAGGGCCTCCTGGAATTAAACCATTTTCAATTTCTTCGCAGATATTCTGCCAAAAACTACTGGCTGAATCAAAATTTGGAATTTCATCTTTAGGGAATTTAACTTTGCCCAAAAGTGTTTTTGCCCTGATTTCATTATTGAACAATTTTGCAATTATTTTTAATAGTCCCTGATGTTCTATTTCCTGACAATCCATAATTTCCGCCATTTTGAAAATGTTTTATTGTGTGGGTAACGTTCAACTACAGCAGAAAACAGCTTATTAAAACCATCTTCTATGATGCCGTTTTCGATTTCTTCCAAAACATCCTGCCAAAAATCATAGGGTTTAGAGAATACCGGAATTTCTTCTTTGGGAAAACCAATGTTTCTCAAAATTGACTTAGCTTTTTGCGGTGTATTAATCAATCTTGACAGTTCTTTTAAAATAGTTTCGTCCAGCTCCTGCGGAGGGATATCTCCATTGATCTCCGACCATGCCTGCTTTAACGTGAAAAGTGGAATCATATAGCATGGTGGGATTTCAATGCCCTTTTTAATGCTTACTACCATGCCAACTACGGCATTTTCTTCTTTATCCCATACTGCTGTTCCACTAAAACCCGGCATCACGGTCCGATGACCAAGTATATGATCTATCAGTATCTTTCCACTTGCGTCAAGCCCCTGCAATTTACCTTGTACATAATCGCCGTTTTCCATTACCCTTGGGAATCCGAACATCAAAACTTTTCGTCCCTGGAAATCCCGAAGTTCGATAAGAGGCGCAGGCTTTGCACCTGTTGGGAGCCTGTATGAAAGCGATAATTCCAGCACTGCAATATCTTCGATATCCCCAAGCCGGGTATGATTGTTTATTGGAAACCAGCACACAGGCTTTGAGTGAATGACTGTGTGATCCTCAAGCAAAGGGAAATCAAAATGAACATCAGAACCAGGCATTTCCAAAGTTTCCCGACTTATCTCCAATGCATCTGCCACAACATGAGCGCAGGTCATAATATGCCGGGATGAAATCAAGAATCCCATTCCAATAGCTCGGGTATTATCAGCGCTTGAGAAAATGCGAACAACGGATGAATCAAGTTCCTCACGCATAAGCCATTCTTTCTTGTTATAATGTGCAACTTTAACCACAGAGGACACGGAGAAGGCACAGAGGACACAGAGAAAACTCTGTGTCCTTGTATATAGTTGCACATGGCGTTAAATTAACCACTTCTCACTTCCCACTTCTCACTTCTCACTTCTCTCACTTCTTTTCGTTTTTCCATTTCAGGGACAGTTTAAATGTAGCTTCAGAGTCAGCGGAAGTGAAGATAACCCCGGCCTTTGCGCCGAATTTAAGCCCAAATTCAAGACCGATCTCATCGGGGGTGTTCATTTCGCGGACAGAGTCCATAACGGCGCTTGCTACCGGTTTAACATGAGCCAGGGCTTTGGTAAACTTGCTTTCTGCTTCAACCACACCTTCTTTATTGCGGGAAACACGTTGGGTACTCTGTTCATCCTCAATATTTT
>JAAEPI010000801.1 GCA_024232835.1 Cytophagales bacterium | reverse complement strand
TTGCCCAAGTACTTTTACTTAACTACATTTGAATCTGCCCTGAGTACTGAGTAAAATCTGACTGATAGAGAAAAATGAAAAGCAGAAAAAAATCTGCCATATATGAAGGGAAATTGTGCATTTTCACTATTTCACATAAATCATCTATCTTGGACCTATGTGTTGGATGGTTAGCCAGGGCCCGGTGGTCCCATGTCATGTCATTGGTCCGACAGCCCAATCTGGCCCAGAGCCGAATGGCTCTGGTCTGACCGTACACAGTAGAGATGCAAGTACTGGCTGAAAATAGCGTTTGTAAATTAGGAGCGTGCGTGGAGTGCTCATTTGTAAAACATTCAGAGCACACTGGGAACTCCAGCTGAGGGAGGAGCAGCGCAGCCTGTCATAAATCTAACTGAAAACTGACTAAGTTATAAACGAAATCCACCTAACTATATTTCCTTAGGCAACCTAACCAGTGAAACTGAAGGTCCCAGACCCAAACGCAATGAAATCCAGACCCCAATGTTTGGAGTACCACACCAATGGGCCAACCCTGGGCCCTTCCATTCTTTTGATGCTGCACAAAATTCCATGACCGAATCAGTCTGACGAAGATGGCTATTTGAAATTCATGTCAGCCTGCTTTTTGGAGCAAATTACAGTTTTCAAGGCAAATTTACCAGAACAAGGCTCACAGGACCTTGTAGTTATGATAGCCAGGTGATTGAATGATGGCTGGTCTTGAGACACAGAGGTCACGGAGGGTGATTTTCAAGAAGAAAAGTTGATTTCTCGATAGAAAAGCTAA
>JAAEPI010000800.1 GCA_024232835.1 Cytophagales bacterium | reverse complement strand
ATAATTGTAATTCGCAGATCATTAATACAATAATGGAGGCTAAAATGAAAAAACTGAATCCAAATTTAATGGTAAAAGATGTCAAAGAAACTATTGGATTTTACAAAAACAACCTTGGTTTTAAATTAGTTATGGCCCGCCGTTTCTGAATTTATGTCTCAAAAGGTTGATTGAATTACACTACATGGTATTATAACCGGCAATGGGGGGACGAAGGGAGCCCGTAGGGCGACTGGAGTCCCCCCATTGCCGGTTGAAACGAAAGGAGTATGCCATGAGTGTAAAAGAAGACAAAACATTCCAAAATGACCATTTCGTCGACAGAAAAAAGAAACGACGCTTTTTATCCCCCGAGAAGAAATTTCAAATATTCTTAGAATCTCAAACAGGTAAAACCCCACATGGAGAAATTTTAAGACGAGAAGGAATATATTCCACCGATTTGGCCAGGATCCGCAAACAGGTAAAGGAAGCAGCCCTTGATCGTTTGAGTGCTCGCCCCGGTTCAAAGCGCAAGGCTGTGCCTCGTGGAGATTATGAAGCTCTGAAACGGGAATTGGAGGACAAAGAGCGAGCCCTGGCTGATCAGGCAGTGGAGTTGACAATCCTGCGAAAAAAAACGAATGGGGGTTCGTGGGAGAGATAAAAGACCAGTGGCTGAGTGAAGAGCAAAAATTAGAGATCCTTATTATGATTGAACAAGCCAAAGAAAAAGGCCTTCCTGTAACCCGAACCTGCGTTTTTTGGAGGGTGAACCGGCGCCGTGTGGTGCGATGGTGCAGGAAAAAGAAAGATGGCCAAAGTCTGCGGAATCTCAAGCCGGGGCCAAGAGAGCCTGTCCATAAGCTTCTGCCTGATGAGAGAGAGGCAGTTTTGCAGATGGCCAAGAAAGAAGAATATGCTGATTTGGCCCACCGCATACTTGCGGTAACAGCTTGGGATCTGGGTTTATTTTTCGTTTCTTTTTCCTCTGTATATCGTATTTTGCGCTCTTCAACCCTGATGACAATGCGGGGTATTCAACGCCGACATAATGGCCGTTCAATCCCTCCGGTTCGCAAGGAGATCACGGGCCCTAATCAGCGATGGTGTTGGGACATCAGTTATTTGCCAACTTATGAGAAAGGAGTCTTTCTCTACCTATTTCTGCTTCTCGATGAATATTCTCGTAAGGCCATCTCCTGGTCAGT
>JAAEPI010000799.1 GCA_024232835.1 Cytophagales bacterium | reverse complement strand
CATGGTCTTATTCCGTTTTCTCAACTTAAGGAAGAACATCCATCCCTTGATATTACAAAAATACATGAATTAAATTTTTATCTCTCGGACTCAAAACCTGACATACTTATGCTAAATGAAACCTGGCTAAAGAAATCAGTCTCAGACAGTGAGATTTTTCCTGCAGATTGCAAGATTTTTCGGCTCGATAGAAGCCCTAAGACCCACCCTCTTGACCCTAATAATCCTGATAAGTTTCGAAAATATGGTGGTGGTGTCTTAATAGCAATAAGGCGTGATTTAGACATTGTTTCAACTAAGCTGGATTTCTCATGCTCAGCAGAGATGCTTGGTGTCACTCTTAAGTTTAGTGATGGTAGAAAGATAATTCTGTGTAGTTATTATAGAGTAGGGACCTTGGGTGTAGATAACCATAGAGAGTTCTGTGATTACCTACGTAAAGCACGTCGCCGTAGAGGGGTATGTGGTATTGTAGTAGCGGGAGACTTAAATCTACCAGGGATTGATTGGGTAGAGTATAGTACCCCAAATACCATTGAACAACTGTTTCTTGATTCTTTCAGTAATTTTGGGTTAGAGCAATTGGTTAATTGTCCAACTCATACTAGGGGCAACATCTTAGATCTTGTTTTAACAGATAAGTCACAATTCCTTTTTGATCTCAACGTTTCAGATAAAAGTAGGCCTTGTAAATCAGACCATTTTGCCGTTAACTTTAAGTTGAGAGCTAAAGTTAAAAGGGTCAAAACATCGAGAAGGGATGCTTTCAACTTTAAGAGGGCTGACTGGGTTTCTCTAAATTCAAGTTTTAATGAGGTTAACTGGGAGCAGGAATTAGAGGGGGATATTGAGAGAGCATGGTCTGCTTTTAAAAGTATTCTTTCATCAAAGATTACTGACCATGTGCCCAAAATCAAAATTGGTGGTAAGGTCCAGCCTCCATGGTTTGATGCTGAAACGCATCAGTTATGTAGGGAAAAGGAGCGTCTCCATAGTGCATACAAGGGCACAGAAGATCCATTGTTACGAACAAATAGGTATCTAAAATTTTCTGAGTGTCGTAAAGATTTTAAGAACCTAGTATCTAAAAAATTAGGAGATAGTTTTGAGGACAGTGAGGATTCTAATCTAATTACAAAAAAATTCTGGTCTTACGTAAAGGCAACATCTAATAACACACGTATTCCAGAAATGGTACACCTGAATGATGTGTTTAAGACTAATCCCGCTGATCAAGCTCAACTTTTCAATAACTATTTTCAGCAACAGTTCTCTGAGCCTAGTAACTATGATATTCCAATAGATTCTGGTATGGATCAGTGGCATTATATTGATTTTGATCGTATTCGTGTATTACATGTTCTTAAAAATCTCAATCCAAACAAGGCACTAGGACCTGATAAAATCAATGGGAAAGTATTGAAAAACTGTTGTCGTGCACTTTCTACTCCCTTATCTATTTTGTTTCAAAAAACCTATTCCTCGGGAATTTTACCATCAGAATGGAAGCTCGCTCATATTGTCCCTGTCCATAAAAAGGGTTCTAAATCGGATGTTCAAAATTACCGTCCAATATCTCTTACTAGCATTGTTGTGAAAGTCATGGAAAGGATAGTTAGAGATGAGCTGATGGCTAGATGCAGCGGTCTGATTGATTCTAGGCAGCATGGTTTTCTTCCTCAAAAGTCCTGCTCCACTCAACTGATTCAATTCTGTGATAGTTTGTCCTTATCCCTAAATAGAAATATTAGATCTGATGTTATATATTTTGATTTTGCTAAGGCCTTTGACTCGGTTAATCATGATCTCATCCTATACAAGTTAAAATATACATTTGGAATCGATGGTATGCTGTTGGCTTTCATAAGAAATTATCTCTCAGACCGCTGGCAATCCGTAATTGTAAATGGAGCTACATCAGCAAGCCTTCATGTCATATCAGGTGTACCACAAGGGTCAATTTTAGGCCCGAGTTTATTTGTGTTGTTCATTAATGACATTTCCTCAGGTCTAAGTCTAGGCACTAATAATATGTTGTATGCAGACGACACTAAAATTTGGAGGGAAATGATTAATGAGGACGATTTTAATACCATGCAAAAAGATACAGACT
>JAAEPI010000798.1 GCA_024232835.1 Cytophagales bacterium | reverse complement strand
CTAAATCCAAAAGGGCCTTTACAATACGGAAAACTTCAAGCACTCCCTGCTCTTGTTGCTCAACCAAAGAGTGTCTATCCGTAGCTTGAGAAGTATCAGGAGCAATCCACAATAGATGATCAAACGAGCAAATTTTCAAATTTTCCTCAATCTCTTCGATAGTCGATTGTGAAGACAATTCCAAAAGCGTGGCGTTTGGATAGGATTTCTGAATCCAGGCTAGATTAAGTTGACTCGCTCCCAGTAAGAGTACTTCTGTTTCGGTTGAGACGGAAACTCTCTTTTTTATTTGAGTAGCAATTGGATTCCAGACAGGAACTAATAACTGCAAGCCAATCCTGGTTTTTTCATGGGTCGTAATTGCTTTTTGTTTTATTTTTAATGTACCAAGTCCTACTTCCAGCGGCCGAGAAGTATATCCTCGCATCTTTACACAGACATTTCCTTGTTCATCACAAATATCAATATCCAGTTTTTGGACTTTGCCTGATGGTGCACTGCCACCTGAGTAACGTATCCAGGCATACATCTCGGATGTACAAGCACTTAATATTTCCAGCGATTCCAGTGCAAAT
>JAAEPI010000797.1 GCA_024232835.1 Cytophagales bacterium | reverse complement strand
CTTCATTTCGTTGTCTGGTACTTTCTTGCCTTTTGCATAGTTTTTCTTGTCCAATCGTGCCTTCACCGTCAACCCTGTTTTGGTTGTTGTGGAGGTGATCAAATTAATGATTACCTGATAACTGGTCAACGGTTTCCCTCTCCAGTTGATACTGATAAAAGAAAACAGTCTATGCTCAATTTTGTTCCATTTACTCGTTCCTGGTGGAAAATGACAGACTGATATCTCTATTCCTCGTGCATCGGAGAATCGTTGTAGCTCTTTTTTCCACAAGCGTAAACGATACCCGTTGCTTCCACCTGCATCAGCACAAATCAAAATCTTTGTTGATTTGGGATAACGCCGACTACCGACATACTGCCACCAGTATCGAATACTTGATACCGCAAACTCTGCGGTATCTGCTGTTACTCCAACGTTCACCCAACCAGAATCATCACCAACATCATAAATACCATACGGGATTGCCTTATGGACTTTAGGGTCAGGGAAATCGTGACCGTTAACTTCAATAGCACCATGTTTCTTATGCCACTCCCGTCCTTCATTTTTGTATTCACCGACCAATTCCTTTTTCTTAGTGTCTACAGAAATAACTGGGTTTCCTTTTGACAAAAATCTTTTACAAGTCCTACTGATGAAACGAAATTGTTTGTCTCTGTCAGGGTGATCCGTACCCTCTTTTGTTTTCCGATTGCCTTGAAGGCTGTACTCCATTGCACGTAAGATACGAACTACTGATTGTCTGCTAACAGAATAGCCTTTTTCACCTAAAAAATCAGAAATATTACGTACACTCTTGCAGGTCCAACGCAATGGACTTCCTGGATCACCCCGCGTATCTGGTTCAATTATATCTTCTATACATTCTTCAATCTCTGGGTATTTAATCGTCAGTTTTTTTCGGCCTGAACCTTTGATTCTAATCCTTGAAACATCTTCATCTCCACTCCTAATCTCTCGAATGCCTTTAGTAATTGTATTTGTGCTCATACCAGTAATGTCGGATATGAATTTAATTCCTCCATAGCCTAAAGCAATCGCTTCAGCACCTACAAGTAGTCTTTTTTGTTTCTCATTTAGAGAGGGAAGTAGCACAGACAATTTCTCTTTTAATTTATCATCAGTTGGAAGCATTCCATTATCATATCAGAATACCCAAGAAGCTCAAGTTATTTT
>JAAEPI010000796.1 GCA_024232835.1 Cytophagales bacterium | reverse complement strand
GTGTTTATGTATAGCACCATTTCGGGGGAGTATACATCCCCCACTTGCAATCCGGGATCGAATCCCACTTACTTCACAGTAGATATTTTTTCTGAATTACGCTACCGCCGCGTTTCGTCCTTTTAAAATAATTTGATCTTTTTGCGCAAAATCAAGGTAAGAGGCATAATTCTGAACAAAATATTAGAAGAACGAGTGAGTTACATGGAGTGATTTGGTGCCCAAACTTTTTTTTATCAGTCATTCTAGTGAGGATGATGCGTTCGTAACCCAACTAGCGAAATCCTTACGAGCGGAGGGCTTCGCGACCTGGGTAGATCATGAAAATATAGCACCTGCCGCGTATTGGCGGGACAAAATCAAAAAAGCGATGGAGCAAGCGGTCAGTTGCCTGCTCGTGCTATCTCCCCAGTCAATTAGGTCGCATGGTGTTCTAGTTGAATGGCACTATTTTTTCCGCGAAAGAAAGCCCATTCTTCCTATTTTGTTCGGTCTGAAAGAACCAGACATTCCATACGAATTGGTACTTATTCAATATGTTGATTTTGGTTCAATGCGGTGCAAAATTGACGGAATTTGATGTTCGTTGACCTGGATGTGGAGATATGCTTGTCGATTTCGGTATTCTCTGGCACAACGACAGTGGGACAAACACATCTTTGTCATAATCGAACCACAAAGACCTCTTCTGAACCAATTCCTATTGTACAATCCTGTTCGAATATGCACAGTATCTTTAGTAAGCTTGGCTCCATCTTGTATCAAGATTACTCAGATCAATCTCATTGAGATATTTCTCGTGTAGGATAATTTTGATTTCTCCATTTGTAATCTT
>JAAEPI010000795.1 GCA_024232835.1 Cytophagales bacterium | reverse complement strand
CCTCTTTCCATTATCCTCATCCTCCCTTCCACACCCTCTATGCATCCTATCCCTACATCCGTCCCTTTCCCTGTCTCTTGAGCCCCTCCTTTGCCCCCATGACTCCACCCCTCCCTGGATTGATCCCTTCCTACCTGCCTGCTTGCCTCACTCATTCGACCCTACCCACCCTCATCCTCCCTCCGATCCCTCCTTCCTCCCCTGCACCTGAACCTTTCCCCTCAATCCAGCACCATCTTACAGTCTGCACACCTCTCTTCTCCTCCCTTCACGCCTTCGCTCATCTCCACTCATCCTCTCCTCTTGTTCACCTCTCGTCAGTTTGGAGTAAAACCACGCCTCATATTAATAAATATTTCCCGGAACAATAGAACAATCAGAATATAAATCCAAACTTATTTAATAATCCATTATGCTACGGTCTCAAACAGTTATGTGACACCAATCGATGCTTATGTATCATGAGCAGAACCTTGATTAATTGTACTAGTAAATTACCCTTCAAAATATATGAAATACCTTCAATGATATTGATAGCGTGATTTATGAAGGAACACGTTATATAGACGGCACATGTTTAATTAAAACCAGAATACACGTTTTATTGGAATTGTTGAGGTACAGTTTAATACCGTGTGTTATGTTTACAATTACATTGTTATCTCATAAGTTTGCGAAAAAGTGCATACTTAAACGTGCCGTAGTATACCATCCTTAAATAACATTTTCTGTTGCTTTATCGGTATGTTTTATCACAACTTGCGGACTTTTATGAAATGCACATAAAACTATTATTGTCGCCAGTTTAATCTGTGGCAGCTCAAACGAAACATATATATGCTAAATCATGGCTAAAATCGTGTCTAAAATGTGCACGTTCAGACACAGTTTCCATTCTGACTGTCTATGAACTGCTTAGCTTCACATTCATTGTACACTCTGGCTTATTTCGTGACATTCCAGTCATGCTACTAAAAAAATAGCGAATCTTAAGTCTTCTAACCCAGATAACAACACTCTCCACAGCACAACGTATCACTGGGCAAAATTCTGGTGTTCTACGTCAAAAATGGCGGAGATCCTTTGCTACGAAGCATATTTTGAAAACCTATCTTTAATGGGATAGGATATAAAGTAGTGTTGTAAAGTAGATCATATATCGGCAAATTTGAAAATCTCAATTTTTGGACAACAGCTCCCACGGTAAAAGGCGTGTGGCCCTGTATTTGGTTTGGTGATAGTTTTAGCTCAAAAGTAATAATTGCATTCGATTTCTCGGGCTAAAATATGCTAGCTTATAGAGTATAATCATGCCTCCTATGATGACAATTCGAAAATCCCAATTTTTGGCCCTAAATTCCCACGGTCAAAAAAGGGCGTAGTAATGTGTTAGACTTATTTTGGTCACATGGCCCACATATTCCGTATTTAATATTTATGCATATGGGAGTTGAAGCCAAAAAATGGGCGTGGCCCAATTTGAGGGGTCCACCATCGATCTGTGAGGTGGATATTTTTTGGTGTTTCTAGACCCTTTGAGTTTCACCATAGTGAAGGAATTGAATTGCCACCTCGGATTTCTAGGTCCTGTCAATATTAACCTGTATTATATTCATGAAATCACCAAAATTTGAAAGCGTCACCCATAATACTAGTGATATCTCGAAAACGATGCATTTGGCGACCTTGAAACCTTGATCCGCCCCATATAATGTCACTATTGCGGTCATTTTGCACCTCATATAGTGATCCCAGCTATCTAAAAACGGCAATTACGGTATTTTTAAGAGTGCGTGTTGGGCGCCTAGACAAAAATTGCAAAAAATTGCTTATATAACAAGATCCAATTTTACAAGTCTTTGGGGTGGTCCATGGGACTATGGACAACACCCTCCTGTCAATAAACGCTTGTTACTAATTAGTTCCCAGATGGTTTAGTTTTGATGTTTATCTTCCCTAACTAATAAGGATGATCGTAAAAAAACATGGCAGGTCATAAATGAGCTGAGAGGAAAGTCTAAGAAGTGCATCAAACCATCTTTTATTATCGATAATAAGAAAATAACAGACAGGAGAGCAATAGCCAATGAATTTAACAATTACTTCAATTCCATAGCATCTAAGCTCAATGAATCAATTGTTGATTCTGATCTATCCACCTCAAAAATCTCCTCGTTTGAGGAATTTTTAATGCCACCGAATAAAAATTGCCTTTTTCTTGATGACTGTGATGCAGT
>JAAEPI010000794.1 GCA_024232835.1 Cytophagales bacterium | reverse complement strand
TCATAAATATTCCATTTTCTCCCAATTAACCTCCTGAAAACCCAGTATTCCGCCTTGAGGAAAAGATGGTATGGCGCATCTATCCGCTGTACCATCTATTTGATATGGCGGACTCCGCCCTATCAAATAGATGGCATGGCGGATGCGCCGTATCAAATAAATGGTACGGGGGACCCACCGTACCATCTTTTTCAGTTCGGCCGTGAATTCAAAACGATGATACGGTGCGTTGGTCAAGGGGGAAAATGGACACTGGGTTTTCAGGAGGTTAACTCTGCTTCTACCTCATCTTCCAACATCGATTTCTGGAAGGTGTCCTTCAATTCTTTCATTAACTCCTCATACACATATGGTCTGGTTCCTTGGGCCTCCATCCAACTATCAGCTTGGACTTGGACCGACCCCTCCAAGTGGTATAATAACCTCTCTACTTTCTGTTCTTGCAGTACTGAAGAGGGGAGCAGTCACCATGAGAGCCTTGTAAGTGCTCATTGTGACTGCCTTCTGAGCCGCAGTAAAATGTGTCGTCTTTCTGCCATTGAGCAACAATGATACTCATCTCATCATATTTCTCTTTCACTTTATATGGGTTTGATGAAATTATTGATCTTATTCTTTGGTGATTTCCCGGTGCTTGATATTGGAACCATAACTTGTATGTATTGTAGTATTTTATTATTGTATTCATTTGTTGCTGTTGCGCTTTGTTATTTTGTTGTACTGCCGCTTGGAGAAGAAAGAAATTTGA
>JAAEPI010000793.1 GCA_024232835.1 Cytophagales bacterium | reverse complement strand
CAATTTCAGATGCTTGGAAAATTTTGAGTTAAATATTAAAGATATGCCATCTGTCTTGTTGATTGGAAAAAACGGTTCGGGTAAATCAACTGTCGGCATTGCATTAGAAGTACTTCAGAGCATCGGTCGCGGAATAAACAGAGTTGGCCTCCTAATCCAGGCAAAGGATTTTGCTCGTGGAAGAACTGATGTTCCGATTCGGTTTGAAACAGAAGTATTACTTGACAAGAAATTATACCAATATACTCTTGCCTTGGAATTGCCGGAAAGATTTAAAGAGCTTCGAATTCTTGAAGAGCAACTGCTGGTTTCGGGGGAGCCAGTCTACTCCAGACAGGAAGCTATGGTAACGCTTCACGGCCACTCCCTAAATGGTGAGGCTAAGTTTATGGTGGATTGGCATCTCGTTGCCCTTCCAGTAATTCAGAAGCAATCAGAGACAGATCCTCTTCATATTTTTAAGACTTGGCTTGCACACATGATTATTTTGAATCCGATTCCAAGCCTGATGACAGGAGAATCCAACGACGAAACTTTAGAGCCAAAGCGGGATGGGGCAAACTTCGGGGAATGGTTTTCCGGGTTACTCGTTCGCTACCCTGCGGCCTACATGCAGGTTGATAAATATCTCCGAGAAGTTATGCCTGATATCATGGATTTTCAAAACGAACTTATCGGAAAAAATTTCAAAATTATGAATACCCGGTTTCAAGAAAATCATGCAAATATGAGCATTTGCTTTAAAGACTTGTCCGACGGTGAAAAATGCTTTTTTCTTTGCGCTGCGGTCTTGGCTGCCAATAAATCATACGGACCACTTTTTTGCTTCTGGGACGAACCTGACAACTATCTTTCTCTGTCAGAGGTCGGGCATTTTGTAACATCACTCCGACGCTCATTTGAAACCGGCGGACAAATTTTAGCTACATCTCACAATTCTGAAGCAATTCGAAAGTTTTCAAATGAGAATACTTTAGTACTTTACCGAAAAAATCACTTGGAGCCAACTTTAGTAAGATTGCTCAGTGATATATCTTTTAAAGGAGACCTTGTAGACACATTGATTCGTGGTGATATAGAACTATGAGTGTCAATAAATACAGGGAACACATTTTAGTGCTGCCCGAAGACGACGCTAATCGCCAGATTGCAAACGGATTTCTTCTTGATCAGAATCTTAATGATCATAACCCGTAAAAACTCAAAATCCGTTGTGATGATGTCACTTGAAGACTACAACGCCATTGAAGAAACAATGTATT
>JAAEPI010000792.1 GCA_024232835.1 Cytophagales bacterium | reverse complement strand
GATGTTTCCCGACAGAAAAGGCCAAAAATATCGCGATTTTAGAGATAAACTGGTTTTCTTCCACCCAAAATGTCCCCCCGTAGGTCCGTAATGATGTTCCCAACAGATCTTTTGCCTTTCTTGCACCGGCACGATGATTCGCCTGTTTTCTCCATTCTGTGAAATATAACACGTTATCTTCCATCCGGTACCCTATCAATCCCTTACCCCATTTGGTCTGTGGTGAATTTTCTAACAGATCAATTATCGTTTTCAACTCCAGGTCTTTTAGTTGGGCTTCTCTCAACTGAGCGTTCATTCTCTCCATTTCCGTTTTGTCACCTTCTAATTTCAAGTCGTCTTTCATCTCTCCGTTATATACTTTTGGCGGGGTTTTTGGCGGGGGTAAAGATACGTTGCGTTTCGCCGTTCGGGTTTGTGATCACGTTACCATACTGGCTATCATGCATTTTAACTCCATTAACCTAAAATGTCCACCCGTTTGACAGATCACTGTATCTAATTTAATCAATTTGGATTGCGCCCATTCACTCTCCTCAGCATTCTGATATCTACGAGATAATGTGTCTGCGACCAAATTGGCCGCCCCTTTTTGGTACATCCACGTTATCCGATATTGATCCAGGCTCAAGATCCACCATTGTAATCTCGGTATGGGATTCGGTTGCTTCATTAGGAAGGTGAGAGAATTATGATCCGTTATGAGTACCACTTCACAACCCATTATGTATGTATGAAAATAGCGAACTGCGAACACACAAGCTAGCGCTTCGACTTCGGTAACGCCATAACTCTGTTGTGCCTTACTCAACCCACTACTAGCATACGCGATTGGACAGAGCTTCCCCGTTTCATCTTTCTGTGCCAAGACTGCACCTAACCCTCTCGAACTACCGTCCATTGCCAAATAATAACTACCCCTCATCATGTCAGGATAATGTAACACCAGTGGTTCAATCAACCTGCATTTTAGCATTTTGAAAGCTTCCTCACACTCGTTAGCCCACCCATACGTTACCCCCTTTTTGGTCAATTTTCGCAAAGGACTGGTGATCATCGAGAAGCCTGGCACAAATTTCCAGTAATATGACGCCATCCCTATGAACCGCCTCAACTCGGT
>JAAEPI010000791.1 GCA_024232835.1 Cytophagales bacterium | reverse complement strand
TCCTCCACAAAAGGACGAATAGATTCAAGATATTTTTCAAACTCCTTGAAACCATCGAGCGCTTCATCCTTTGAAATCATGTTATATGTCCAAACTTTCCCGGTCGCCACACATGTAAAACCCAGCACATATTTGTACCCATTTCGACATTGTACATCCTCTGCATCAAAAATATCACCTTGCACTGTATGAAAAGGTTCCTTGGGATGGTTACGGGCATATCGAGCATGACTTTTCGATGAACGAATCATTCCAGCTACATCACATGATGAACAATGGATTTCCTTTAAAATACAACCATCGGTAATCTGACCATTACGGACAAGATCGTTCAAAACTTGTACACTACAATGGTTAAGTGTGCAGTGATGGCCCATCATATTAGCAATTCGCTGATTCATAGTATAATCTGTGGGTTCGATTGGTTCCTTAGGAATTGCACGTATACTTGAAGGTTCTCCCGTTACATGTTGACCACCACAACATTTCGATGAAGCAAAACTAAATGCGGTTTTATAACATCCCGTATGTGTGGCACAGCACCTTTTACGCGACGTAGCGAACGCTCCAGGAACATTGATATCCGGAGACGATGTAGGCGATGAATCAGTCGAACAAGCCTTTTGATACGCCGTTGGAAGAAGTCGTTCAGCCGCATTCGAATCAACCGGCAGTAATCGTACTTCAAACTTCCATAGTCCTTCTTGTCTGTTTAAAGGAAATTTGTTATCTTCATGATCGAACATATAAGCGCTTCCATCTAAATCAAAAACAGTTCCTAATTGATTACACTGCATTTGATGTGCTGACATCAGATCAATATTTGCATGGTTCGACACATACGTCTGTCCAAAATTTTTACGTATCCATTGACCACATGAATTTTTAATTTTGCCGATAAGATCATCCCCTCCGAAGACAGAAAAGGGATTACCGGCTACTCCTTGAAATAAAAG
>JAAEPI010000790.1 GCA_024232835.1 Cytophagales bacterium | reverse complement strand
ACCGAGTTGCAATGGTTTAGTGGAAAAGCACGGCTTCAATAAATTTATCTGGGTATGTCTTGTCTTGGGGAATTCGACTGGGGCATCTATAATGGGAATACCCTCTTTTTGGGCTGCAGTCAACTTTTGGCCAAGCAATTCTTCCCTGTCTATAGTGGTTAACTGCAGGCCTAACTGCTTTAACCCGTACATGCCGATCAATGGCTCCATATTCTTCTGATCACCTTGCAATAATAACATTGGAGTGTTACATGATACACTGCCTTGCTTCAATCTCACTATCGCTTGACCAATTATTTTAACTTCTTTGCCTTGGCAATCGGAAATAGATGTGGAGGTATCGGTTCTTTTGATTGCTTTGTCAACTTCAGCTTTGGTCCTATATTTCCTAGATAATATTTCGCGACCAAAACTTTCGGACACTACTAAAGATGGAGCCGCGCCAGTATCAATAATACATTTAAAAATTTTTCCTTCAACGTTACCCTTGAGCGTGGGGACCGGAACACATTGAAGGGGCATAATCTCGTCATCGGGGACCCATGGTGTATACACCTCGGATAAAAGATGGGGAGCGGCGGTAAAAATATTCATAGAAGTACTCAACTTGTCATT
>JAAEPI010000789.1 GCA_024232835.1 Cytophagales bacterium | reverse complement strand
CCCATGATCTCATTTTAAAGAAGCTAAAAGAAAATTTTAAAGTTGATGGGCTCATGTTAAGATTTATCAAAGCATATCTTGAGGGACGCAAGCAACAAGTAGTCGTTGGAGGCCATACGTCATCAACGCTTCCTGTTAGGTCTGGTGTCCCTCAGGGTTCAATTTTGGGCCCACTTCTTTTTGTTTTATTCATTAATGACATGTTCTCCGTTGTTTCTACGGACACAAACATCACTCTTTACGCTGATGATACGAAAATATGGCGAAGAATCACTATGTTTTCAGACCACTTTAGACTTCAGAATGATGTTAACAATCTGTTTGATTGGTCTGTGAGATACAAAATGGTATTCCATCCTAAGAAATGTAAAGCTGTATCAGTCACTTTACAACGAAATATCTTAGACAATTTGCCATTTAACATTTTTAACTATGAGATTGCTGGTACCTTCATAGAGTATGAAAAGTCTCAGAAAGATCTAGGTGTAATTATAAACAGCAGTCTCACGTGGGGCCCTCACTATGATATGCTGATATCTCAGGCCAGCTCCAAACTTGGAATCTTAAGGAGAACATGCCATTTCACTACAGATATACGACAGAAAAGGTCATTTTATCTGGCTATTGTCAGGTCATTGTTTGAACATTGCTCCCCCATATGGTCTCCTCAGTATGCTTCACACTTGTCCAAGTTTGAGGCTATACAGAGGAGAGCTATCAAATGGATCAATGGTGAACCTTTTTCTAGCTACACAGACGATAAATATGCAGAAGAGCTTAGAAAGCTTAAAATTCTGCCAATGAAGCTTAAGTTTATCTATAATGACCTTGTCTTGTTTTACAAAATAGCCAATAAGATGGTCCCCATAGAATTTCCTGATCATATATCTGTACGTAAACCTGAGGGCACTCGGTTAACAAGGCAAAATGCTGCTATACATGATTTCAGTGATGTCTCGACATACTGCTGCAACATTACGCCTTCAACCGATGCCCTCAAACACAGTTTCTTTTTTAGAACTGTGATAAATTGGAATCGGCTGCCAGTCAGTGTCAGGCAATCAGAGGACCTAACAAAGTTCAAAAACACTCTGACAAGTCATCTTTGGATGCCTGCTCTTGACTGGCCAGACTAAGTTCCATTGGATGAAAACACTCAATACTAT
>JAAEPI010000788.1 GCA_024232835.1 Cytophagales bacterium | reverse complement strand
TTCTATGATATTATTGATGGTTCTCATCTCAGATGTTATCTTGTTGCTTATGCGGTTTAGAGCTATTAAAATGAACCCAACTATTGAGCATATAGTTTCTATTACACTGAATATTCCAAGTTCTTTGATTCAAGACGACTTGACATATCAGTCAATTCCGGAATGGGATTCTCAAAGGCATGTAGCTCTCATGCTTGCCATTGAAGAAGCGTATCATACTGAAATCAATGAAGATATGGTATTGAAACTCACCTCTGTTGCAGCTATTAAAAAGTATGTCACTCAACACACATATTCTCACACCCAAAATGGCTCTCAGAATACAAAGGCTACAACCACCGAAAGCCTTGAAGCAAATCAGGATAAATCAGTGAAAGTGACAGTCCATCGTGGACTTAACGGAATATTCTACGATAATACACACATCACATCAATTGATGGGCAAACTGGCAGGCTTTTACATTGCGGGTACTTGATTGATAACTTGGCTGAACACTCAAATTTTGAGGAAATCACCTATTTACTCTTACATCACAGGCTTCCGAACAACTCCGAGCTTGAGGCTTTTGATGCTGAATTTAAGGCATTTCGCATTATTCCTGATCAACTGATAGAAGTTATTCGCTTTGTGAAAGATGCCCATCCGACAGATGTGCTTTGTACAGCTATTTCCGCGATTTCTGCTTTTGAAACTGAGAATAATGTGCAAGAAACCTTTCAAAAGGGAATCCGGTTGATCGCGCAGATACCCATTATTGTTACAGCGCATCATTCTATTCGCACCGGCCGTGAACCAGTAAAACCCAACAAGATGTTCTCACACGCCGCAAACTTCTTTTATATGCTTAAAGGTGATATTCCTTCGGAACAAGAGATAAAAATCATGGATAAAGACTTCGTGCTTCACGCTGATCATGGTTCAAATGCTTCTACTTTTACAGCTCGAATTGCAACAGGCGCCGGTGCTAATCTGCATGCTGCAATTACCGCTGCTATAGCGGCTTTTTCCGGATCTTTGCATGGCGGTGCTCTGGAATCAGTGATGAAAATGCTGCAAGAGATTGGAAAACCGGAATATGCGGCTGAATATATCAGAAAGTTGCAAGAGAAAGGTCTGCCAGTGCCTGGGGTCGGTCATCGGGTTTACCGGGCCGATGATCCCAGGGCATGCCATCTCCGTGAAACAGCTAGG
>JAAEPI010000787.1 GCA_024232835.1 Cytophagales bacterium | reverse complement strand
TGAGCAATTACGCACATGGTGCGTAACTATGCGTAATTTGGCAACGACACCATGCAAGAGGTTTGAAAGTCATTTTATCTTTGCAACAAATACAAAGATTTAAGTCGGATTGCGGCGAATTTTGAATCCCGGCCATCCCTCCATAACGGTTGGGGAAAAACGTCTAGCAATCCTTTTCTGAGATTCTATCGGGTTTCCCCCAATATCCGGGAAATTGGCTACAGTTTGTTATCAATGGTTCGTTCTGCCTCTAACCAATCGTCCATGGAGCAATCACCAGCGAACTGTCTTTTTTCGGCTATATAGTACGCAGCCTCTTCAATCATTTGGCGACGATGATCGGCCTCAATCGATTGTTTCGACGAAAGCGATTCTGCTGGAACCGTTTTCTCAATTGGGAGTTTGACATTTTTTCCTTGTTTCTCTTGCACATTTGAAGTGGCCATTTCAATTCCTCCAATCTATAAAAGATAACCATTCACTGCCCAGAGTTATCAATGCTTTTTTGATGCTAGACGCATTCTGAACTTGTAAGTGTATTGTTACCAATTGCACGTACATTGATGTGCATCAATTTCTGAATGCAGGATGATGAAGCGGCT
>JAAEPI010000786.1 GCA_024232835.1 Cytophagales bacterium | reverse complement strand
GTTAGAAAAAAATGGATAAAGCTATTTGGAAGTATAGTCTCGATCAAACTCCCTCAAACCCTCCAAAACAGATTCTTCAGAACTAAAATCCAATCCTACCTCCAACTGTTTATCTAACCAATTAACAGCTTCCATTAATTCCACATTCTCATCGAAATGATCCCTGGCGAAATGAACAAATTTCAATACTCTGAAACCATCCATCCATGCGAAGAATTGTTTTTTGAAACTGGATAGATCGGTGGATTGTTTGAGCATTTTGGAGTAAAAAGGATCAAAGCCGTTTTCGTTTAAGAATCGCTTAACACACGGTGACAGAGATGGACTTTCTTGACTATAAAGTATCTCTACCTGACTGAAAAATGATTTCAGTTCTTCGAAAATCTTAGGACTATATGTGAGGTAAACATCGGATTCCTGATTTAGATACTTATCGATTGCATGACCTGTTCCAAATGGGACTCGATCTGATATCCGATCTGACGGGAATATGGTCGTTGAGTTGATCTCGCCGAATTTCCCATTGGGAATGACCTTATGAAGAAAATAGAAGTCTTCTCCGGCCTTACGAGTATTCATACCACCATCCTTTTGATATCGTTTTGACTTTACAGTAATACAAGACCCGAGAGTTTGATAGGCATGAGGAAATCTTGCGTACCGAAGTGCATTCACGTAGTATCTAAGATAGATTTCATACTTGATGACAGCATTCTTGTTCGCATTGAAATTATGCTCATGAAAAACAATGCCTGCTTCTTTTGATGCCTCTTGATAGAATTCATAGATGGCGGCCAAATAATTTTCTTGACAAGTACAATCAGCGTCATAGCAAACAATTATGCCGTCCTTCTTCAATTTTTCAAAAAACCTTACTGACTCGTCCATGCCAATTTTTCTAGCCAGACCAACACCCGCCTTTTTGGGAAGAAGTTTTCGATGAGCGATCAGAATTTCGAAATCCAGTTTGGGCTTCAAATTTTCAATAGTTTGAATTGTTGTGAGGTTTTGACTCTGGACAATTGGCTCTTCGTCAGTAGATTCATTAACAACTACCAGCACTAAAAAATTACATGGCTTTGCACAGGTATTCAGAGAAAGAAGTACTTTTTCAATCTTGCGCTCATTGTAGCAAGGAATCACTACTACCATTTCCAAACTTGGGTCTGGAGTATAATTTGGGAAGAGCGCACTTTCCCAGGCATAGCGATCTAGGTAAATACTCAAGCTCCCAATGCTTTAGTAATCCATATCACTAGCAGAATAAAACCCATCCCATAGAGATTAGATTGTACTCCGTACATGAATAGGTCAGCATCTTTCCAATCTTTCGGGCCGGCTAAAATTCGACTAAATGATAGACTGTTCTTCCCTATAATTCTCCTTGTAAAATTAATAAAGGGCCATCTGAGTAAAGTGCCTGGGTATTCTAGAAAAAGACTAGTTGTATTCAAGGTGCCAATCTTTCTATTCCCCAGTCCTCATTCTCAAGAGTATAACAAACCCGATCATGAAGGCGATTTGCTCGACCTTGCCAGAATTCTATGGAGATTGGTTTGACCCGATAGCCACCCCAAAAATCTGGAAGTGGAATTTCTCCTTTGCCGAACTTTGCCTTCATTTCTTCAAGTTTCGTTTCAAGAATGCTTCGTGATGTGATCACCGAGCTTTGGTTGGAAATCCAAGCACCTAATTGACTTCCCCTTGGTCGAGTAAGAAAATATTTGATAGACTGGGCGTTAGAAACTTTTTCCACAATGCCTGTTATTGACACCTGTCTTTCGAGTCCGTACCATGGGAATAGTAAACTGACATTAGGATTTACACCTATTTGCTTTGACTTTCTGCTGTTATAGTTAGTAAAAAAAACAAAGCCATTATTATCGTAGGCTTTAAGTAGAACGGTGCGTTGTGTCACATTTCCATCAAGATCAGAAGTACCGAGTATCATAGCGGTGGGTTCAAGAAGTTCAGCCTTCATTGATTCCTCAAGCCATATTTTAAATTGCTCTATTGGATTATCCGACACCTCTTTTTTACTCAATTCCTTTTTTGAAAAGTCTGTACGAATGGCTGAAATATCCTTGGTCATTTGGGCAGTTTGATAAAAATTAAAATATGTTTGTTACGATTGATCAAAATTAATAAAACCGAGCTTGTACCATGCAGAAAAGGGTAGCTGTTGGATGTGAGAGTCCCCCAGAGTGGATAGAGGCTGTGATGGCAGATTTCGACTCCTTTCTCAAGGATCATGCGGATTGCGAGCGAAAAGCATCATCCATGGCCATGAGTTTTGTGGCCAAATTTCCAGATCGTGTTGAGATCCTTCCCGAACTTATTGATATGGCTGTTGAGGAGATGGAGCATTTCCGAGATGTGTACAAAATAATGGAAAAGCGTGGGCTACTTCTGAACCACTCAATCTCACAAGATGAACATATGAATTTGCTTCTTAAACTGCTTCGCTCGGGTAGGGAAGAACGATTTATGGATCGACTAATTTTATCATTAGTGGAGACCCGAGGTGCAGAAGGATTCAAAAAAGTGTACGAAGCATTAGGGGAAGACGATCTAAAAAAGTTCTATCAAGGATTATGGGCATCAGAATCACGTCATGGAGAGATTTTTACAGAAATGGCTTTGCGTTACTTTCCGGAGACGGAAGTTTGCGACAGGCTGGATTGGATGATTTCAGAAGAGACCAAAATATTTTTAAGTTTACCAGTAAAAGTAGCGTAACATTGATCGATTTTTTCACATCGGATGAAGTCATAGAACCACAGAAAGGGGATTTACTTATTTCTGAGCCATATTTACCTGATCCTAATTTTGATCGCACCGTAATTTTAGTTTGTGAGCATGATGAAAATGGTTCGGTTGGTTTTGTTCTTAACAGGCCAGCTCAAGTAAGGTTAGGCGATGTAATGGATGATTTGGATGGATTGGATATGGATCTCTTTGTGGGCGGACCAGTGCAGCAGGATACACTTCACTTCCTCCATCGATCACAAAAATTGAAAGAGGATTCAAACGACGTGACCAAAGATATTTTTTGGGGAGGTGATTACGATATCGTAACCTCTATGATGAATACGCGAGAACTAAATAATTCAGAAATTAAATTTTTTATAGGATATTCAGGTTGGTCTGAAGGACAGTTGATGGATGAAATGAAGCAAAAATCATGGATAGTATTCAGGAATCCATCCTTAGATTTCATTTTTGAAAAACCAGCCAAAGAACTTTGGAAGCATGTCTTACGTGAAATGGGAGGGAAGTTTAAATTAATTTCGAACTATCCAATTGATCCAAGACTTAATTAGCAAGGGCTTTGTTTAGCTTTGTGCTTTGATACGAATATAATATGTACTTGCATGGAAGATGACAAGAAAAACGCCGTGACCGAGGAGGTTGTGGAAATTGTTCAGCAAGAGGCTGAATTACCAAATGAAGAAACAACAAATGATCCGCCTGAAGGTTCCGGAAACGGAATTCAGGAACAAGAGATCAATGATACTGTTGAGGAGCAGCAGCCCGCAGCAACTAATCAAGTTGAAGAGGCAGCTCAAGATGCTCCTCCAGCGGTAGAAGCGGAATCGACCGATGATTCAGCATCAGGTCAAGAGCAAATCCCCGAAGTAGAAAATGTAACCCACGAGGTTGAGGAGACCACTAGCGAAAGTGAAGTCGTGGAATCGACTGAAGAACCTATATCCGATGATGTGCCTGTAGTGATAGAAGAGGAGGCAACTGAAGTAGTGCAGGTTGCTGTAGAAGAAGAATCTATTCCAGAAATGAAGACCACAGCTGACGAAACCGAGAAGGAGGTATCAAAAGGAGAGGAGGAAGTAATTGCTGAAGTTGAGTCAAGTGAAGATTTTGATGCTGTCGACTTGAATGGAACATCTAAATCAGAACAGCTTGATCTCGTCAAGAAAATGCTTGCTGAGGAGAATGTTAGAAAAATAGATTCATTATTTAAGGGATTAGGAGCACATTTCGATTTGAATTTCCAGTCGGAAAGGAAGAC
>JAAEPI010000785.1 GCA_024232835.1 Cytophagales bacterium | reverse complement strand
TCCCCAAATACCATGTGCATGTGAAATTATTGTACTATTAATATTATATCTGATGTGGCTCTCTATCTACCCTGTACATAATTAGAGAGATGCAATGACTGTAGTAGGCACATCATACTGGAACGTATTCACTTACATAAAATTATCATGGTAAGAATCAGAATCTTAAATCAGTCGTAATAACTCGGATAGCATCAGATACTACTAATAATTATTTTAAATATTATCCTCGTTTTCATCATATTCATCATCATTCTCATCTTCACTCTCCTGCATATGTACATCTACCATTGCTAGGTCATCATCAGCAGCTGCGGAAGGGACACCATTGGATTTGCATTTACCTTTATACTTACATAAACTACAACACATAACGTCTGCTTTCCTGCAACCACACTTCTTCGAACTACAGGGTTCTTCACTGCAACAGCCACAAAATGTAAGTTTTAGTAGACTTTCTGGAGCAATTGGTGTTGTAGGATCCATAAATACTGAATCTAGGCACTTATTTGCTGTGTCTTTTGTCCACCCCCACTGTTCAACATCCAAGGAGTTCACCAATCCCGCATTAACATTTTTCCAAATTGAGCACTGATAGTGAGCTCTCCTCATGTTAAGTCGGACAGCTTCTAGTGTTGGCGGGAAACTCTGCAAATCAGTCACTGTCGTCATGGTATTAGCTTTACTTTTTTCAACCCACTTTGTATACCTCATTGCTTCCAAGTCATCCTTGTTGTTGCAACTGTGATACAGACCTCGTATAAAATCTACACAGCCTCTTTCTACAGTTTCCCATTGTAAACTGGGATCTGTGTTTCCCAACTCCTCTACATTGAAGTCGGTGTGTTCTCTGAACAGAAAATTTAGAGCAGTTTTCTTGCCAATTCCAAACATATGTGGAACTGTATCACAACCAGTAAGCACATGTGCTGCTAAAAGGGACGAAACAACTTTAGATGGTAGGCTGTTGATAGTAGTGGAAATTGATATTGCCTTTGGTGACGAAGGCGGGTATTGCATCAATACCTCAACAGGTGGATGCAGTTCAGAAATCCTGCTCTTGTCATAGTGATGCACTAGTAGGACAAATACATCTGTGTCTTCACAGATTAATTGAATCCGACGATAACCATTATTAATCATGGCAAGCATCTGGCTAACCATAATAGTGTCAGCTTCTTCCTGATCAGTCTTTAGGTCATCTCTGCTCTGTAGTCCAGTGTCCGAGACTTCAAAAGGAACAGGTTCAGGTCCAGTCACTATTAACTTTCTGTTTGCTTTGGGTAATGTAATGTCCTTTAGCGACTCAACCAAAATATTAATTAGTTGCATCTTATTGTTTTTATTAGTGAGCACAATATTTTTTCTCATGAGCTGGTCCCATGGATGTCACTTTCACTTGTTTTACAGACTCCGCAACATTCCTATTTTCGCGTGTGACAGACTTAATCGAGTAGTCATAATATCTGTCAAAAACAAGACATACATCATTGTTGTTTAGAATATCAATGAGAAACTTGTGGAAACTTTTTACAAAATCGTTGACAGTACCATTTGCAGATGGCCACTGTGTCTTCCAAAGCACCATACATCCATCCACAATACTGAGATCTGGTTTCTTACCCCTAGTGGCAACATCCTTTTTCAGGCCATTCATCAGAGCAGATTTTGATTTGCAAACACGGGGACTTCCTTTAACTGTAAACATAGAAAGTGGCATCGGGGTGAGTTCGTACTTCAGCATCTCTTGCATATCTATGGGTACATTTTTTACATTGCCTATCAAAAGTAACCGATTAAATATAGCTCCAACATCTGCTGTTTCCCGTTTTCCATCAAGAGACTTTATCTTCTTTGATTTTTCAATTGCAGTTATGACTCTGTGTTCAATTCTGTTATGAAATCCAGCTGGTAATGATGTTTTGAACTCAATCTGCTGCTTCATTCCAATATCAACACAGTCATAGACATTGATTTTGCTAGCGGGTGTTACCTTCCCGTTGGCAATATTAACAATTCCTGTCAAGAAGGTGCCATCGGTTTCAGTGAATGGGTCGATGCAACCAGACAATTTCTTCCTTAGTTTCAGCCTATCTTCTAAGTCTGCTTTCATCCTGCCGTTATATTCCTCTTTGTGTTTGCCTGTATTGGAGCTGGCATTTCCGATTTCTTTTACTTCTCTTGTCATAGTTGACAGTTTATGAAAGCTATAAGCCCATCTAAAAATGACCTTTGGATTTAGAGTGATGCCAATCAAATTCCCAGGGGAGCTGCCGAACTTCATGTAGGTTGTCTCAATTAACATATCAGACCAGATACCATTGAAAAATCCAGGTGAATTTCTTGCCACGTGCAAACCTTTATTGAATCTCTTTAAAACTTCTTCTGGGAGTCCAAGCATGTCATTGAAGTAAAGAGTTGCATACCTGGCGTAATTTTGATGTCCTGCAGCAAAAAAGTATGGGAGCTCATCAATTCCACCGAAGCCAAGTGAAGGCCCCACTCACCCTCTCTTTCTGCTCGTATATGCAGTAAGATAGTCATCATTGGATTAACAAATGCATCGATCCAGAGCTTTGCGGTGTTACTTTTCTTTGCCATCCCATTCAGCTTTTTTGTTAGGTCATTAACATCTGTGACACTGCGTATAGTTTCACCGATCACTTCCTCTAGTAGCAATCTTAAAGCCCTCACATTTTGAGGGAAATACTTTCCTGTTAGCATTTTTTTTCACCGATCCACATGCACACGACAATATTTCTGCAAGTCCTGTGTTGGCCATCAGCTTGCCAATACACCCAACAAAGTTCATTAAAAGGTGTGATGACAATAGCATTTTCTTCGGGCGATAGATGGGAGTCAAATATATCAACCGTCTTCTTGCCAGAACGTTTCAGCAGATGTATCTTTTTGGCAAGATCTCTTAAAAGCATTACAAATCGGGTAATATTACAAAGATGCTAACAAAGCGGAAAATATCAGTGCACAAAATCAACACTTCGCAGTGTGTGCTGTGCATAAAGTACATTGCAAAGTGCAAACATCAAATAAATTATTGTACCTGAATCAAATTTGTGAGTTCACCAGTATTAGGATATAAGCAGATAAGGTAGTGTAGGGTTCTGCGGAACTGTATGGATGTGTTTGATTGCAGCTGTTCAGTACATGGAGCTAGTTGTCATGAGCTACTCAAAAACAAAGTACTGCTGCCTTTACCCTAAAATGGTCACTTAGCGACACCATGCTCGGGGATGACAGGGATATCCAGCGGTTAACTTCCTCTTTATAGTTGTCCAGAAAATGAACTCGAATTAGGTAATTCTATCAATCTTTAGTCAACAACTTTCAACTCTTCAATATGACGTATCACTGTATCAGGTAAATACATTGAAAACATATGTGTATTGTGTATAGATAAAACACTAGACCGAATAGCCAACAATAAGGTCACATAAAATGTGACTACTGTTATTAAGAATTAACTATTAATTGTAACTAATACGATTCACAGATGCCTGAATTAAATACGTTTGTAATTCTTTGTGTACAGGGTAGATAGAGAGCCACATCAGATATAATATTAATAGTACAATAATTTCACATGCACATGGTATTTGGGGATATTCGTGATGCGTGATAGATTGAGAGATGATTTATCACATTTTATTGGAATTTCAAATTGTAATTAATTGCGATTCACCAATGCCCGAATTAAATATATTTGTAATTCTTTGTGGTAACGTATTTATCTATGTAATGAAAGCCATTAAATTCATTGAAAAATTTCGAAAAAAATGTTTTTTTCAAAAATTTTCAAAAATTTTCTAAGTCCCGAAAATTTTTCAAAGTGAAAAATTTGAAATTTTTTAAAAACCGCTTAGTTATCAGTTTCATGCATTTTGGAACATTTTGAGCCAAAAATTTTTTTTTCGAAATTTTGAAAATTAATTAATTAATTAATTAGTTAATTAATTTATTATTTGGCACTTTTGTTGCCAGTGAAAAAGTTGTTTCTTTTATCAATACCTATAAGCTAGT
>JAAEPI010000784.1 GCA_024232835.1 Cytophagales bacterium | reverse complement strand
GGAGCTTCAAGTCAGTAAGATGAATATCACCTTTATATGTCGCATTCTCTGCTTCTAATACTATTCTGGCAAAGCGTCCTTTTTCAATTATCTTCTCATTAGTTTCCGTACGGAAATGAAGCTTTAAAGACGCTTCCTAATCTGATCGTCGGCCTTTTTGCCTTTCAAATTAGCAACAATTTGAAAAAAACTTCAAAATCTGATTTTCTGTCTGAACCGAGACATACCACCTCTGTAGTATTATTGTTAATTGTAAATATGCATCTGTTAAATTTTCTACAACAAGGCATTTGCCATGATACTCAGGTTAAATGATATTACTCCCAGCCAGACGTAACTTTGAAAACTTCTCCACCCTTTCCAGGTACACCTGCTTAAACCATATGCTCTCTTTGCCGCAGATATACAACCCTCAATCCCTGCTCTAAATTTTTTTAATCTTTTATATGCCCGACTGGTCTTCACCAACTCTACTATTTTAGATGAACATTTTTTGGTAAATAAAACCTTCTTAATCCCTTTGCCAACTGCATAATCATAATTAACTTTACTGGCAAATCCACCATCTGTTGTTATCTCCTCTGGATGAATGTCGTATCTCTCCTTAAGACGGTCTATCCCTTTTCCAAAATACTCAGCATCGCTCCAGTTACCTCTCTCTACCATACAGTCTAATATCAGATTGCTTTCTCCTCCGCTCAATAGTATCTTATGGCCAAAGACTACCTTCCTTTTTCCCTTGGCCAATATATCACTATGTGTCTCAAATATAGACACCAATTTGTCCTTCGCTTCAACCTTCTCTCCCTTTAATACCCTACGTTCCGTCTGATTTATTATAGATTTCAATGACTCCAAATATCCTGACAACTCATCTTTGTACACCCTCGCCTCTATATCTCCCTGCCTCACCCTCTCCTCCAACTGCTCTACGCAGGACTCACCATATTCTCCTGTCACCATTGACACCTTCAATAAATCTTTATACGCTTCCTCTCTCTTTTCCTTGCTACTCGTATTGACTATCCGGTACCTGCGTTTCTTTGCTCTCTTCGTATGATTGTGATATTCAATCTCCATATCAGGATATTCACCTATTACTCCTTCTATTATGCGATCTATCACTCTTACACAATCCCATAACAACTCTCCGTCTGTTGGATAATGTATATTGCTCTCGACAGATGTTGAATCTACTCGCACTCTTTTACCTTTTTCAACTCCCAGCACTTTAGCCGTCTTTACTATTACCTTATGTATTTCTTCCCATCCCTCTGGTGATATCCTTTTGATATTATCACTCAACGTCATTCTCCCCGGAGCTTCTCCTTCATGGATCTTCGCAAAACGCCTGTAACTTATATTATCTCCCAATTCATCGCAAAGTCCCTGATAGCCTAACTGACGGAACTGTTTCAGTATTGCTACCCTGACTACCTGCTCTATTGTCATCCCTTTTGCCCCGGCAGGAGAACCTTTTGGCGTCTTGAAATCTTTTGCTACTTTTTCTAAAAAACTTATATCTTTTTGCAAAATCTCAGATATTTTCTCCAGTTTCTTTGACATTTTGCTATTACTTCGGTAAAATTCAAATCTCAATTGAGTGTCACAAATTTCTCGCATCTTTCCTCCTTGCATTTGGGGGATTATGGTATAATCCTTTGTTATACAATAACTTATAGAAACTGGATTGTATCATATAACTCCCATTTTGCAAGGATTTCTACTACTTATATTCAGCTATAAACTACTGATTCTATTGCGCTTAGAAATTTCCGTACGGAAACTAATTAAGGATTGCGGTCTTCTAATAGTGGCGATTCAGCAACTGCCCATTCAAGTTTTGACAGAACGAACAGTCCGGCGCCAGTCCATACTAATTCCCTGAACCTTCTCAATATTCCAAATGTCAGTGCAACGCCTGCACCTAGCTTCAGGCTAACAAAAATTGCGACAATGCCTCCCTCCTGCCCGCCAACACTTCCCGGGATAAAAGAAGTTATCCCTTTGGCAACAGTTGCAAGTGATTCAATGATATATATAGAGACAGTATCTACGGGTACGTTTAGAAAGTAAAGAATCATGAATGCTTCTATTAGTCCTGCAATGTATCCAAGGAAGCAATAAACAAAAGAGTAAAAGGCCTTCTTTTTATTATGTCTGTAAAACTGGTATATATTTTTGTCAAGCTCCAACAATTTCTCTTCTCTTTCCTCAATATAACGTATCTTTATCCTGAACCGACGTAATAACTTCAGCAAGAAAGCAAAGAGCCCTTGCCTCTGGGCAAAAACAATAAATATTATTATGGGAATTCCCAATAGTACGATTGCGATTGAACTTGTTAAACGAGAACCTGACACATTTAATTTGAAAAGCAGAAAGGCTACTCCTATCATTACAAATACGATCTGAGATATTATCAATATTGTTTTCGAAATAACAACGGAGGCCATCGCATCTACCATTGGTACATTATGCTTCTTCAGGAAATACGCTTTCATTGGCTCACCGGCGAAGTTTGCAGATGGTATTATCCAGTTCAATGATTCACCGGCAATCCTTATCAAAAAGAGGTCTTTAAAACTAATCTTTGTGTTTGTAAATGTATATTTCCAGCCTAGCGTGTCGAGGATAAATACAAGAGAAAATGGTAGCAATAGAAGTAAAACCTTCCACTTCAAAACAATGAGTTGGTGATAAATAGTCGAAGGACCAACCTTGTAAATTAATGC
>JAAEPI010000783.1 GCA_024232835.1 Cytophagales bacterium | reverse complement strand
TTGCCCACTTCCGTTTTGTCTTGGTAACTCTAAAATAAGACATTGATTTTAGGATCAAAAACAACCACTCAAAAACAGACTCCTTTTTGTCAACTTGGCGTAAATCACTCAAAAACAGACTCCTTTTTGTCCATTACACCTGAATTCATAAAAATATTCACTGATGCGAGTGGAATTCGGTTTAGTAGCTCATTGCACCCAGAAGGGAATAATATTGTCATTTTTGATCAAGACAAAATGGAATGTATAAAGGTGACATTAAAAAAGGTTTGTCTTGTGAATCTTGGATCAACTGAGATTAGATGAAATACACGAAAGCACAACTAACGATACGCTCCACAATACCTTCCAACAAAAAAAGCAATCACATTTCTGTAACTGCTTTTCCATCAAGAAAAAGATTTATCCCAATTCGTTTACTGCTCTATGCGCCATCTCCATGGCAATTAGTGCACTAGGATAGGGTTCGGAATCACTATTAGCAACAGTGATTCGGCCAAATGGTTGTCTTCCTCTTTTTACCATTTCCATCATGTCAGAATCAAAAAGTGCATTGCCCCCGTAGGAATATCCGTGCGCCCAACGATTCACCGTGATGGTTTCAACATCTCTATCAAAATCAAACGTTCCCGATGGTAGCATTCCGCTTAGTTGTGACCTGAGTTCGTCCTCATAGTCCTTGAATTGTAGGCTTAGCATCTTGTGCCGTGCCTCCTTGAACTGGTCAATGGTTGGGGTGCCCGGAATTTCTCCTGTTGGGAGACTGGTAAATTGCATGACACTTGGATCGTCTGGTGATTTGGTAAACTCATATCCTCCCATACTCACAGGAAAATCCATGAACATCACCTGGTGCATATTCCCCGGACACATGACCATTCCAATTTCGGCTTCTTTAATAGCGTTCCAGTTCTTCAATCCTACGGATGTATATAGCAACGGCACTTTTGATTGACGTCTCAAAGCCGCATCCTGCTCAGCAGGAAGATTTGGAACAATATGAGGTATCATCATATTGTAACAGGCCATTACCACTCCTTTTCCCTTGACCTGATAGGATTTGTCGTCACAGATATAATTTACAAAAACTTCGCTTGAGCTATTGGGATCACCCCCGTGCTCAACCTTCACAACTGTGCTGTTTAGTCTGATTTTGACAATGTTGCTTGATTTATCCAACTCGTCATATTTGAATTTGGACAAGATGATCTCCTCGGCATTGCTTCCTTTACCGATGTTTGGAATCATCTTTTTCACCAACAAACGAGCGACTGTGGCATTGCCATCAGGGAAATGATGAATGTATGGGTTATTCTCATCGTATTTTGCTTTGAATACAAATCCCAATGCACCACGACCCTTAGCTTCTGCAATAGTCATCACATCAGTTCCTCCCCTTCCCCAGTCATTGGCGGAATATCTTGCCATTCTCATAACTCCGGGATCATCTACACCTAGGGTGTTTTTCAGATAATCGTAATATGGAGTCGTGGTGATGTACGCTTCCAACTCTTCTTCTGGGACATCTATCAAATGCAGTCCTCCCTTTAATACAGCCCGTAATTGTTCTTTGCCTTTCTCACTCAAGGGAGACTGTTCCACAGCATCCTCATCTGACATTTTTATTCCTTGAAGTCCTTCAATAAAGTTTGTGAAATTGCAATAGGGATGTTTGACCACCTTGTCTTCTCCAAAGTGCTCTTTATTAAAGTAAGTAGCTGGACCCAAATTGTGTTTATCATAAAAATTCACATCATAGGCTGTATCAAAGCGATCCAGATCCACACCTATGTCCTTGAGTAGGTCAAGTATGATGTCCGATTCCTCATGTGGATGTACGAGTGTCTGTGAGCCACCATGAATGATTCGTGTGTCACCGTTTATCTTGTGTTCGTTCCTTTTGGCATGTCCGCCAAAATCATCATGGTTATCCAGTATGAGCACCTTCTTATCCTTTCCGTGCTTTTGTTGGTAGAAATAGGCAGCTGCCAAACCACTAATCCCTCCTCCAACGACAATCAGGTCATATTCTTCTTTAAGTTTAGTCGTTGGACCCCAATCCGATTTCTTGTCCCAAGATCTGGCATGAGCATGGGTATTCGAGCCAATATGACTCCCTCTTAAACCGGTAAGAGCGGGTGGGTAATATTCCGGATCGAGTGTATCTATTACAGCTGGACTCGAACATCCGAATGGAAGTATGGTAGCTCCTGCGGCCATTAATGTCCCGTTAACGAAATCTCGTCTCGTTATTTTACTCATTATCAGTTTTTCTTTTCAAGCTTCCCAAATCCTGGCCAAACTCCATCGTGCACATAGACTGAATAAGCCTTGGTATATCCCTCAGTATCCCATCTACCCTTCCAGTCCCTTGATATCGTACATAAGTCTCCTGGATTATATACTACGGCAACACCATCCTCTGAAGTAAGCGTAATAGAACCGGATAGCAGCACCCAAAATTCGTCCATGCCATATCCATCCGGGTATGATTCGTGCAGCTCACCTGAACTATACACACCTGTTACAAATTTTTCATCTGCACTGGTCGATGTAACAAAATCAATGGTCTCAGTAGTCGTGTTATAAACAGAGGGAGATGCATCTTTATGTTTAAAAATGCTTCCGGCCATTTGATCTTTAGTCACTTTTCCCGTGATCTCTTTTGTAACTGTTTCTTGTGAAAATGCTGCTGTGGTTAGCATCATTGCTAAGGCGTAAATTGAAATCGTTTTCATATTTTTCATGTTTACAGTTTTTAAGAGTTATTCAAATTTAGATTTATAAATTTTTACACCAGAAAGTTACTCATAAGCAAAGTATTCTGGATTTGCATTCTCAGGAATCGGGGCTTCTATTTCCTCCATCCAATCCAAAAGCTGATCCAACAACTCCTCTCTTTTCACAACTTCCGTGTTTGCTAAATTTTCCTTTTCACCAATATCATTATTCAGGTTGTACAATTCAATTGCATTATTAGCGCCAATTTTTTCCCGGCCACCATCGAGCACCCATTCCTCATGGAAGAGGAATAATTTCCAATCTCCTTTCCTGATCACACTTACAGGACGAGCTCTGAATGTAGTATCTCTTGAATCTCCGCGCAGGCCATCGTATGATTGGAGATATGCTGGGAAATGCCAGTAAATTGCGTCCCGATTGACTGATTGCTCACCATTAAAAAGTGGGACGATACTTTCTCCATCTAAGGTATAATTGTCTGGAGATTTGGCTCCTGCCAATTCAAGAAAGGTGGTGTAGAAATCCGTACTGATAATCGGATCATCATTCGTGGTGCCTCCCTTTATTTTTTCAGGCCAGTACGCAAACATTGGCACTCGGATTCCTCCTTCATAAAACATCCCCTTACCTCCGCGGAGTGGCTTTTGACATGTGAAAGTTCCATGCCCTCCATTGTCAGAGAAGAAAATCAAAATAGTGTTTTCACTTAAACCTAACTCTTCAAGTGTCCGATTTATTTTGCCAACACTTTGATCAACACTCTCGATCATGGCAGCATATTTAGCATTGTCGTGGCATCCTTCTCCTTCCTTTGCTTGAAACTTTGTTACGATTTCCTCCTTGGCCTGAATCGGCGTGTGAACCGCATCATGTGCCAAATACAAGAAAAATTGATTGTCCTTATTCTGTGTAATAAAATTAACCGCTTCATTTGTAAACCTATCGGTCAAGTAACGGCCTTTTTCATCAAAATGACCCTTTTCGTACCCAATGTCATACTTATTTAGTGAGTAGTCAAACCCTTCTTCTTTTGGATCGTTCCCCACATGCCATTTGCCAATTGCAGCGCTCACGTACCCGGCAGGTTTTAGGGCTTCCGCAATTGTAATTTTGTCAGGAGATAGCTTTCTGGAATTTTCTGTGGGTATCAACCGGCGGTCTTGTGACTTGCCCCTGTCTGGCCGTGCAACGGTAAAAACTCCATGACGAGGCGAATATTGGCCGCTCAGCAAACTCGCCCTAGTGGGAGCGCAATTTGCGGCATTGGCATAGGCATTGGTAAATATCATTCCCTGATTGGCCAGCCGGTCAATATTGGGTGTTTCATAATAGGTCGAGCCCATAAAACCCACGTCCGTCCATCCCATGTCATCTATAAAGATAAAAACGATATTGGGCTTTTCTGGTGCTTGATCGACGTTGCAACTGAATGCCAATGCAGCTATCAAGACCAGAGGAAAAATGGTACTTCGGACAAAACTTTTCATTTCTTATTCATTGTATTTGTTAAGATTTCTTTATCTCCTTCTTCAGTAATATCACCTTATTCACTCTTCTTAAAATTCGCATCCATTAGCACCCAGACATTAGGATCAAGAATAACACTTTTAGGCTCTGAATCTACTGAAATGGTGAAAATATTTGACTTTTTATCCACCTGGAAAAGCTCAATTTGCGGCTTCTCCTGATCCTCAAAATAGAAAGCCACTTCAAGGGGCATCTTAAAAAAACTTCCGTCATTTTGGATCTGGTCGAGTGCGATCATCACCTCTTTCTTTTGCATGTCATACTTCCAGGTTCCTTCATATTTTAAGGTTCCGGGTTTGTACAACCATTGATCAAAAAATGTGGCCAAATCCATATTTGAAGCTTCTTCCATTTCCCTGAGAAAATCAGCAGTGGTGGCATTCGAATCCTTGTATTTCTTATAATAGGACCGGACTCCTTTCCAGAAGATATCTGTCCCTACTACTCCTCTCAACATGTGAAGCACCCAAGCTCCTTTATAATAAGTATTTGAGCTGGTCACTTTTGACATGTCCTTTAGATCATCATGAACTACACTATAATTCGGATTTTCCAAGTAGAAACCATCCACTCTCTTCTTGCCGTATTTAAGTGCCTCCAAAAATTCATCCCGGCCATATTCATGTCCAATAAAGAGGAATTCAAAATAGGTCGCGAATCCTTCACTGAGCCAAACATCATCCCAGTCGTATTCCGTCACTGAATTTCCAAACCACTGATGTGCAATTTCATGAATGATCACGTCCCTCCAACCGATATTTCTTTTGCCTGAAACAGAGCCTTCAGCGTAAAGGATTGCGGATGCAGCTTCCATTCCACCAGCCGCACTGTTGCTTTGGATGTTGGCCAATTTCTCATAAGAAAATGGGCCTATGTAACTACTGTAGTATTCAAGGGCTTTCTTAGTGGGTACTGCGAAATCATAGAATCCAGCATCGCGATCTTGGTAATAAACCCATGTCTGAATGGCCTTCCCATTAAAATCATCAACATGCTGCATGGCAAATTTGGCCACTCCCAAAACGTACAGCCAAGAGGCAATTGGAACCGATTGTTTCCAATGAGTAAATCTTTTACTATCGGCTAAATCTGTTTCCTCGACCAGCAATCCATTAGAAACCACTTGATAATGATTGGGAGCTGTTACAATAAATTCACAGGTTGCTTTGTCGTATGGATGGTCTATCGTGGGCAACCAGTTTCTACCCTTGTTGGGCCAATTGTCGCTGAAGAATGTTCTGTCGCCATATTTATTATCTCCAATGATAAGTCCTGTTGCTGGGATTCCTTGATATGTGATAGTAAACTGACTTCTCTGATCTTTAACGGAAGGTGAAGGAAGTGTAATAAGCAATACATCATTTTCATGAGTTAAATCCATTGCCTCTCCATTTGATTTCACTGAAACAACGACCATTCCTTTGCCTTCCAGCTTGCTCGATTTATTAATCAAATCAAGCCGTAATGCTACTGTGCCCTCAGTTAGAAATCGTACATCAACTGTGGTCTTTCCTGAAATTTCATCCGTTTCATCTGAGAACGAAAACTCAAAACGATAATTGATCGCATCAATATTTGGATTCTTTGGATATGGATCTGTAAATGAAAATCCATTCTGACTGCAAATGCCAATCAAAATCATCCAAAGAAATGACTGTGTATTCCAATGCTTCATTTTGGTTATTCTTTCAGGGGTAGTTTACTAGGAGGACGAAATTGTATCAACCCTTCTTCTCTAATAGTTTTCTCCACCTCATCAATACTTGAAGGAACAAACGCGCTCAAATTTTCAACACCATCTTCGGTGACCAAAGCCATATCTTCAATGCGAATGTATGAGCGCTCTTCAGGTATCCAGATCATGGGATCAATGGTAAAAACCATACCCACTTGCAAAGGAACGCTATGCACATTTCCAACGTCATGCACGGCCATACCCACGGGGTGTTGGAAATGTCCTCGGAACTCAACCCCGTTTTGAACAGCTTTGAGATGTGCAGGTTTGACAAATATCTTCCCTACCAGATATTTCTTCATATCTGCAGCAGCTTTGTCCAACACATAACCAGAAGTTACATCCGGTTTAATATATCTGAACAACGCATCACGATAAGCAACAATATAATTGTAAAGGGCTCTCTGATCTTCATCGAACTTGCCATTTACAGGCCATATTCGTGTAACATCAC
>JAAEPI010000782.1 GCA_024232835.1 Cytophagales bacterium | reverse complement strand
CCGTTAAGTGCTACTCGGTAGGTAATAAATATGTACTGAATTCCTTGAAGAGAGATTATCGTGCCTGGCAAAATGATAATCTAACAATGGTTTTTGATACTTATAATGATGGTACCAATGCATTTGTCTTTGGAATCACACCATATGGGGTACGCAGAGAAGCATTGATTTCAGGTGGAGGTAATGAGCGTTCAGATTTTTCTTCTTCGTGGGATAATAAATGGTACGGAGAGTCCCATATGGAGGAAGGGTATTGGACAGCTGAAATTGCTATTCCCTTCAAGAGTATACGCTTTGATAAGGCCATAACTACCTGGGGGTTCAATGCTTATCGATTCGACCTTCAGAGTAATGAACGATCTACCTGGACCCAGATTCCTCAGAATCAAATGATTATGAACCTCGGTTTTACAGGAGACCTAATTTGGAAGGGAGAACTGCCAGAACCCAAAAGAAATATTTCATTAATTCCATATATAACAGGAACCGCTAATAAAGTTGTAGACGATGGGACAATTACAAGAGATCAATTTGGTGGTTTTGGCGGAGACGCAAAAATTGGACTTGGTTCTGGATTGAATCTTGACCTTACCATAAATCCGGACTTTTCTCAAGTTGAAGTAGATGAACAAGTAACAGATTTAAATCGATTTGAGATCTTCTTTCCCGAACGCAGACAGTTTTTCTTAGAAAATGCAGATTTGTTTGGTGGCTTTGGCTTTGGTGTAT
>JAAEPI010000781.1 GCA_024232835.1 Cytophagales bacterium | reverse complement strand
GGAAGAATGTTCGAAGGTGAAGGAAATTTTGGCGAATTATAATGACGTTTTTGCAGTGAAGAACGTGAATTGGGTGATTGTAATTTGGTAGAAGTCGAAATAAATACAGGAGATTCAAAACCCATTGCACAACCACTGAGGAGAACACCAATTACTATCTGCGACAAGATTGATGAGGAAATCAATACAATGTTAGAGATGGGGATCATTCGAGAAAGTTGGAGTGACTGGGCTAGTCCTATCATAGCAGTCAGCAAACCAGACGGATCAGTACGAATCTGCGTTGATTTTCGGAAAGTAAATGAAGTAACAAGATCGCTCCAATATCCATTGCCCCGCCAAGATGACGTTCTCGAAAAGATCGGATTAAGCTTGGGCCTGAGTACTGAACATCCCAGCCGACCTTGCGTCAGTACTTTTGATTTGAAAATGGGCTACCATCAATTGCGTATAAAGAATGAAGATGCGCATAAAACAGCCTTTAGAACACATCGAGGTTTGTATGAATATACGAGGTTGCCCATGGGACTGAAGACTGCTGGAAGTTTCTTTCAAAGGCTCATGAATAAAGTTTTCAATGGAATTTTGGACGACGGCATCTTTTGCTATTTGGACGATATTTGCATTGCTACCAGCAGCTTCGAAGAT
>JAAEPI010000780.1 GCA_024232835.1 Cytophagales bacterium | reverse complement strand
GTATCCCCTGGTTTTATATCTGTATCGCCAATAATTGGAGTTGATATAACCACTGCTTCTCTATTAACGTATTGATGGTTGAATATCTCCGTACCCAGAAAAGGAGTAATGCAGCGGAAATCCAGGTGGTAAAAAACAAGGAAAACCTTCCATTCGAGAAAAATAGTAACGCTAGAAGGATTGCTACGAATAATGTGTTCTTTAAGAATTTGTTGTTCGCTAATTTTGAGTTCATATCTATTTGAGTCTTGTTAATTTTGACTCAAATGTCGATCGTCTACAGCTACAAGTCGACCGCATTCAGGAACACGGACTAATTTGTTCAATTATTTTCCTATTGATCTTTTGAACTCCGTAGGAGTCTGTCCTGTCAATTTTTTAAACTCCTTATTAAACGAAGATTTAGAGTTGAAGCCAGATTGATACATGGCTTCCAAAATGGTCATTCTATCATCTGAATTCATTAGAACGTTTTTCACTTCGTTACAACGATACGAATTAATTAAATCATAGAATTTCTTATTAAAGCTCTGGTTAATTACCTGTGATAGCACCTTGGTATTTGTACTAACATGATCGGCCAGAAGTTTAATAGTAAGATCAGGGTTGAGATAGAGTTTTTCATTTTCCAGAGCCAACATTAGTCTTGATCTATGGTCATTAATTTCTTCTCGACTCACATTTGCGTCAGAATATTTACCTGATTCTTTAAGAGCAATTCCAGAAAAAACTTCAGGCTGATTAAGCGCTTTTATTACAACTCGATTAATAAAGAAGAATATGAATCCTACCAATACAATTAGTGAAGCGATGTTTAAAGAAGTGCTTCCTAAAGCAGGAAGGACATTGTGAATCATGGCAAATAACGTAACGAACACAAATGAGTTGATTATAAATCTTAACCAATCAAGACTAACACCTTTTAGGGTCGAAAATTTATTTTTAATGATTGATTGATAGGTCAGAATTGTGCGATACGAAAACCATAGGTAGGCAAATAGATAAATAAAAATTGCTCCTAAAAATAAATAAGAAATTAAGGGGTAATCATATGCTCGGGTTTTTTCAAATAGGAGATGTTGTTCGTTGATATCCAGAATGAATACTACATTAAATAAATAAGCTAGGTGTATTGAATATGGGAGTATATGAAGAAGATCAATCGGTTTGAACCTAAAGTCACTATAAACGACACTTTGAACATAAAAGTAGAGTAATGGACCATACAGATAGAAAAATCCATCATCTATAAGGTACACGAGTTCAGAAATGAATTCTAAATCGACTACTTGTGCTGTAATATTTGCTATGCTAAAACCAAATAACAAGAATACAAATCCAAGTAACCTGTTATTTCGATGATTTCCTCTTTTGTGAAAGATGAGGAAAACAGCTACGAAGAATAGCTGAAAAGCAGCTAAAAAGGACAAGATCAATGCTGGATAGTAGGTCAAAAAGTTCCTTTTTTATTTGAAAGAAAGTCTACACAGGATAGGCGAAAATCATAAATCATACTGGTCGCTCCTTGGAACAGAAAGTTTTTAGATTCAATTTATTGTCATCAAATATTTTAATCAAATCTACCGAATAGTTTCAATTATCAGAATGTTCGCTTCCGCAGGGGAGGCAAAGTTTGTTACATCTACGTAGGGGCTACTGAAAAAGTCTCAGGGGCATTAGATACGAACGGGCGAAGCGAAGATGTAGAAGCATACTTCGAGCTGAAGCTCGTGAAGTGCCATGCCTATGGCTTGGCAGGGATGATGTGCCTGAGGCTAACATAAAAAATGCCGAAGGCATATTTCGAAGTGCAGGAAAAATCATCAAATACCCTTGAAATGCATGCACTTCAACGCTTGAAACAGCTATTCTTTGATACTCAATTTGTTAGGTGTTTTTCAGCAGACCTTAAGTAAAACCTTTTTCATACATCCCTAATTTCTTTCACACTTCCAGAAAAAAGTAGTCTAGCTTGAAGACAACAAAAAAGGCATCTAAAATATACTCCGCCATCATACCTTTGACACAAACATGATCTAAATGACAAAACAAAAGATATTGGTGACTGGGGGCTTGGGCTACATTGGCTCACACACGGTTGTGGAGCTAATACACGAGGGATATGAAGTCTTGATTATCGATGATCTGTCCAATTCAGACATTTCCGTACATGACAGATTGCAGCACTTAACAAATAGTTCAATCGAATTCATTCAAGGCGACCTGAGTGATCCTGCATTTACAAAATCTCTTTTTGAAAAAACAGAAATTAGTGGCGTCATCCATTTCGCTGCAAAGAAAGCTGTGGGGGAATCGGTCGAGCAACCTCTTCTCTACTATAGGGTAAATGTTGGCTCCTTGATCAATGTATTAGAAGAAATGTCCAGACATGACGTTGGGAACCTAATATTCTCCTCTTCATGCACTGTTTACGGACAACCAGATAAACTCCCGGTAACAGAAAAAACGCCGTTCAAAGAGACAGCTTCTCCATATGGATACACAAAGAAGGTGTGCGAAGAGGTGATTAATAATCTGACATCAGCTAATCCCAATTTGTTCGCAACATCTCTTCGCTATTTTAATCCTGTGGGAGCTCATGAATCTGCGGAGATCGGAGAACTACCAATTGGGATACCAAATAATCTGGTGCCTTTCATAACACAATCGGCAGCAGGAATCCGTGAAGACCTCAAAGTATTTGGAGGTGATTACACGACTCCAGACGGTACAGCGATACGTGACTATATACATGTAGTTGATTTAGCAAAAGCACATGTTCAAGCATTGAATAGGCAAAAAACTACTGACAGCAATTATGAAATTTTCAATATCGGTACAGGAAGCGGTTATTCAGTACTTGAGGTTATTCAATCATTTATAAAAGTGAGTGGAAAACCGCTTACTTATAAGATCGTTGATCGGCGAGCTGGAGATATTGAACAGATTTTTGCTGATACGACCTATGCAAACGAGGTACTGGGGTGGAAATCTGAAAAAACCATTGATGATATGATGTCGGATGCCTGGAGATGGCAATTGGCTTTGGGGCAATAATTCCTATCCATAAACTTCGAGGCTTACTAGTTAGGTTTTTATCTGCGAAAATCAAATTTTCCTCAAATCACCGACAATAAACTAAGGGTAACTCCACCATACATTGTTATTTATTTTAAATTGAAAATAATAACTTTCAGACTATTATAATACGTATTACATTTGTGGCGAAATAATATTCTGAATAAACTTCACTTTTATGAAGCTCAATGCTAGAGAGTTAAAACTCGACGAATTGGATAAAAAAATCCTCCAGATCCTTCAGAGCAATGCTAAAATCACAAATGCACAGCTCTCAATAGACATTGGGTTGTCACCCGCTCCTACACTAGAACGAGTAAAAAAATTAGAAACCTCTGGCTTGATTCAAAGCTATCATGCAGAGCTTGATACAGAAATGCTCGGGCTTGGCGTTCAAATGTTTGTGCAAGTCACCCTTAAAGGACACAATAAGCAAAATATTGATATATTCCTTGAATCTATTCAGACTATTCCCGAGGTAATCGAATGCCATCATGTTACTGGTTCCGGTGATTTTCTTTTGAAAGTCGTCAGCAAGGATATCAATACCTATCAAAAATTGATGCTGGAGACTGTAAGCGAGATTCAGGTTGTTGATAGCATGCAATCGATGGTGATCCTTTCTACCTTTAAGGATAGCAAAGTGATGCCCTTGCCTGTGATATGAGTCTGACCAAAAAGCTGATTCTTAATGAAGAACGAGTAAAGCAGATCATTCGGAGGATCGCTTATCAAATCCACGAAAATAATATGGGTTTGAAAAATCTTACAATGGTTGGGATATGTGATGAGGGATTTGAATTGGCTGGGCGGATTGCTAAAGAATTAGTTTCCATCAACAACAAAACAAGAATCAAGCAACTCCGCTTGGATTTAGATAAAAAACGGCCTCACGATACTATCAACTTAAATGAAGATGTCAAAGTGTTAGCAGGGCAATCTGTGATTTTAGTGGATGATGTTCTGAATACTGGTAAAACTCTAACTTATTGTTTAATGGCATTATTGACTGCTGATGTCACAAAGATAGAAACGGCTGTTCTCGTTGATAGAGGTCATCCTCAATTTCCAGTTTTGGCCACATTTTCGGGTTATCAACTTTCTACAACACTCGAGGATCATATAGAAGTGAAACTTGGGAAGAAACCAGAGGTTTATTTATACTGATCGATATCTTTATAGAGATCAGGTTTCTTAGTGAGCATGGCGAGGCTTAGCTCGACTATCTGCCCCATGTTCGTGCATTCAAGAAAGTCTTTTTCTTCATAAAAATCAGCAAGCTCCTTTCGCAATTGTTTTACGAATACGGGTTTTGATAAAGTTTCGGTCTTCATAGCTGCCATCAAATCTTCTATCCTTTGCTGCTCTACTTTCATTCGATTGGCGATCAGCGTTCGCTCTTCCCGTTGATACTGTTTCACCGTTTCAGGTGTCATATTTTTCAGCCCTAACTTAATGATGGGATTATTTTGCTTGTAAAATTGAGGTAGATAAATTGCTCGTCTTCCTTCATATGATTGCTGGTCAAAGTCAATTGCTCGCAAGCGATACTCGACTTCCTCAAAATCAGGAGTGATGTCCACCACGAAATTACTTGAGTGCATATCTCCAAGTAGTCTCACAAAGCAGCGTTCATTAAATTTCACAAATTCCTTCGCCAATCTTGTCTCATTCATATGTGGCGACCCCAAATGCTTCTTTATGAACTGTTCAGCCGGAATGCCAACAATATGTTCTTCAATCAGCGTTTCATTATGCACAACAAAAGCCAATTTGTTTGGTGACAAAAGATGTTCCAACTCAAGCCCATAGACTCGAGATGCATCGGCTTTTTTTATATAGAAATAGTCGAAGTTGTCATTGATATTATTCACAATACGAACCCTAAATGGCTGTGTATTGCCATATATGCAAAGATCAACACGATCAATTGATAGGTGCTCCATCACATCCATGGCACCACTCGTCTTCATGATTGAGTAGATAGACTTGAGCGCATAATGAATATCCTTCATCTCATCTTGCGAATAAAAAACTGTTTCCCACAAAGTGTCATTCCCATCCCGATCATAAAGGGGAATAGAATTATCATATCGCAAAAGTGATTCGTAGGTGATTGGCAAGTCGATGGCTCGTTCATACTTTTCCAAGTAGGCTCTAAGCTCCTTGCTCACCTTAAACAAATCCTTCTTTTTGCTTATTAAAGCCATGAATTAACCAACTAAATTCTTTAGAAATAAATGATCCGCTTTTTCACACCAATCCTTAAATTTTCCGTGATCAGTCTTGTGATTAGGTAAGTAATCAAGAAAAATGCTTAAATCAAACGATTCCACAGAAACCCCTGCACCAGCTATCGTCGCATCAAGAGCATTGCAAGCTTGCTCGTAATGTCCTTGCACGGGTACTATCATCACTGGCTTATTCAAATACATCGCCTCACATACAGATTCAAATCCTGCCGTGGTTACATAACCATGACACGACGAAAGCCTTCGCAAAAACTTCTCTCCATCCAACTGATGGTAGGTGAGCGTAGCATCAACTTTCAGTTCAGTGGCGGTATCTGGTTTATCCCAAAAGCAATGAAGAACAATTTCAGGGTTGTCCTGATGAAATTTATCAATCTCTCGTGCATAGCCATAATTGAGTAAATAAATTAGTAAGTGACCCTCATTAGTCATATTTAACTCCTGTACATCCTTTCTTAGAAGAGGGGGAACGACCTTCATTTTCTCATCAGAATATTCCTGAAAAGATAGAGCCAAACGTTTATCAGCACCCAAAGAGGTTAGCCAATTACCCAACCGAAATGTTACTTTATCGAACACTCCACCTTTTGCATATTCAAATGATGAGTGTCCTGCCAAATACTGATGAGCTATACAGATGAAATTTGATGACGGGGATTTTAATTTATTATAAATGCCTCCAACAAAATCATAGAAGTTTATGATCACATCCGGTTGGTCTTCCTTTACATATCGGTGAATAGTTCGAATACTTCTTCGGTATTCACCTAAATTAGAAAATGCCATAATAATGCTACTCCATAGTTTTACTGATCGATTTTCACTATCTGTTATAAAATTTGGACTGGCAACTTGAGCCACTGGAGCTCCTATTCCTTCAAAAAAAAATTTCGGTATAATTCGTCGATTACTCTCACCTACAACCACTCGGCAAATCTGGTGACCATTCGATCGGAGCATTGTAGAAAGAGCCATTGCCTGAGTCATATGTCCCCGACCTTCGCCTTGTACAATAAAAAAAAAGCGCATATAAGTGCTTTGTTAATGCAGCCGACAAAGATAGGCCACTACAGATTTTGTATTCAGATCAGAAATCACTAATCTTGTTAGTATTAGTCCTTTATTTTGAGTTTTTGATCATAGGGTTCAAGCCGTCAAGTCTTGAACCTTTTTTTATTCGTTCAGCTTAAACGAATAAATTTCACTCCCCCTGATGAAGTGGAAGACACTACCTGTTTTTAGGGCGTTCGTGAAGTCATGTCTAGGAGGTTCGATTAATTTCTTTTGATCATTTGACTGATCGGAAATTAAAACTCCTTGATCACTCAAAGCAACCAATTCTCCTGAGTAAATGTCGAAGGACTCCACTCCTACAGACGGTCTTTCTTCGGAGCTGATTTTATTTCCATCCCAATAGCTGAACCCACTTTGCGTATTGGAAAAAATAATACGTTGGTCATAGGCCAAATCAGAAATAGAATCCAACTGCACCCTGCTTGGTAAAGTCTGTGTAGAAAGTGTGGAATGATTAGTTATAAAGACATGTGTCATGATCAATCCATTCAAAAACCAGATAGTACCATCTTCATCCAAGGCTGCATGTTCCGCATGATCAATTCCAAAATCCTCCAACTGATAGGTTCGAGGTTGGGCTGTGAATCTTTCCAGATATTCAAACTGGTTGGCATCTTTATAAAAAACAAATATGCGCAGTGAGTTGGATGCATCTACGTCTGTGACTGGGAGAAAAATAGCTGATGAAAATTGAGCATCTGGAGTACCATCGGCCTGAAAACTATAAACATTGCCCCTTTCTGTACCAACATATAATTTACCCAAAGCGCCTATATCCGACGCAGTGATATTCTGTCCAACATCTTGTTTTTGAATGAAGGTCCACTCTTGCGCACTCAGCGTAAGGATCCAATTAATCGCTAAAAGAAAGTAGCTCAGCTTTTTTACCATCATACTTCACATATGTAAAGTGATTGACCCATTCGCCCAAATTTAGGTACTTTGAGCGGTCTCCCACTTCAAGTTCCAACGGGATGTGACGGTGGCCGAAAATATAATAATCGTGATGAGTTGTAGTTTCGATTTCCATCGAGTACTGCCAAAGCCACTCGCCTTCCTTGGACTTGAATCCTAAATCTTTTCTGGAGCTGGACAATCGGCTGCTTCTGGACCAGATTTGCGCTAAAGCCATGCCCACATCTGGGTGAATCCAACGGAAAAGCCAATGTGAAATCTTGCTTCTAAATACTTTTTTTAGAAATTTATAAAAGTAGTCTCCAGGGCCAAGTCCGTCACCGTGTCCTACATAAAGCTGCTGTTCGCCTACCTCCATAACAATTGGCTTCCTATATATAGGAATGCCAATTTCATTAGGGAAATAATCAAACATCCAGGCATCATGGTTACCGGTAAAGAAAATTACGGGGATATTCTTCTCTAGCAGATTAATCAACTTGGCTTGAAACCGTAAAAATCCTATTGGTATTACCTTCTTATATTCATACCAAAAATCAAAAATATCTCCAACGAGTATGATACCCGCGGCATCATTTTCGACAGCATCTAGCCATTTGATTATCTTTTTCTCTCGAACTAAGCTAGACTCCTCATCTGGCGTGCCCAAGTGAAAATCACTGGCAAAGTAAAGGTTCTTTCCTTCTGGTAACTCCTTGAAGACGTTGATTGATTCTGGCTGATGAGCCATTGCTTAACCTTCCTTTGAAGCTGGTTTGGCCTCCTCTTCCTTTTCTACCTCTGTCTTTACTTCTGTTTTCAGCTTCTCTATTTTCTCCTTGCCCGTCTTCTTTTTTTTACTTTGCCCATTTGCGAAGGCTTCAAAAGTTGTTTGATTTTCGAAAGGTCGCTTCCCAATTAATTCCTCCAAATCTTGCTGGAATATAACCTCTTTTTCCAATAGTTCTGAAGCAAGAATGTTCAACTCCTCTCTTCGCTTCGTCAAAAGCTTTTTTGTCCTTTCATAGGCCTTTTCTACCATGTACTTTACCTCTTCGTCAATAAGTTGAGCTGTAGTTTCTGAGTATGGTTTCGTGAAGTTATAATCTGACTGTTTGGAATCGTGAAAAGATATATTTCCTATTTTATCATTCATTCCATAGACCGAAACTATGCTATAAGCCATCTTGGTAATCCGCTCCAAATCACTCAAAGCTCCGGTAGATATTTTTCCAAAAACAATTTCCTCTGCAGCACGTCCACCTAAGGCCATGCACATCTCGTCTATCAACTGCTCTGTTTGATAAAGAAATTGCTCTTTCGGCAAATACTGAGCATACCCTAGAGCTGCTGCTCCACGCGGAACAATACTCACCTTCACCAAAGGATCAGCATGTTCTAGAAACCAACCAGCTACTGCGTGTCCGGCTTCATGGTAGGCTACAACCTTCTTTTCCTCTGGTGAAATGAGCTTGTTCTTTTTCTCCAAACCGCCAATCACCCTATCCACGGCATCTTGGAAGTCCTTCATGTCCACTTTTTTCTTATTCTTTCGAGCCGCAATCAACGCTGCTTCATTACAGACATTGGCAATTTCAGCTCCAGCAAATCCAGGAGTTTGTGCGGCTAATTTTTTGGAGTCTACATCGCTTTTCAACTTAATTGGTTTCAGGTGTACTTTGAAAATCGCTTCTCGACCAATAATGTCTGGCTTGTCTATGCTAATTTGACGATCAAATCTCCCGGGTCGTAGAAGTGCTACATCTAGTACATCTGGTCGATTGGAAGCAGCCAAAATAATTACTCCCGCATTTGTTGAAAATCCATCCATCTCTACCAGTAAGGAATTCAGCGTATTTTCTCTTTCATCATTGGAGCCTGGCATTTGACCCCTACCTCTTGATCGACCAATCGCATCAATTTCATCAATGAAAATAATGCACGGGGCTTTTTCTTTGGCTTGTTTGAACAAGTCTCGGACTCGAGCTGCACCCACGCCTACGAACATTTCCACGAAATCTGATCCGGAAAGTGTGAAGAATGGGACTTCCGCTTCTCCTGCTACAGCTTTCGCTAAAAGAGTTTTTCCTGTGCCCGGTCCTCCTACAAGCAAAGCACCTTTCGGAATTTTACCTCCCAAGGCCGTGTATTTTTCGGGTTTTTTAAGAAAATCAACAATTTCTTTAACCTCTTCTTTAGCTTCTTCTAACCCAGCCACATCAGCGAAAGTCGTTTTCACCTTGCTATCAGCATCAAACAATGCCGCTTTAGACTTCCCAATGTTAAAGAGCTGACCTCCCGCTCCCCCACCTCCTGTCATTCTTCGCATCAACATCCAAAAAAGAAAGACCATCAGTATGATGAATCCAAAATTGAAGAACATGCTTGTGAAATCAGATCGCTCTACTATTTCATAGCCAATCTTATTATCGCTGGACATCTTCGCGACAGCTTCGTCAAAGTCATTAATGAATTTGTCGATACTGGCAATTTTGAATTTGTAGTGTGGTCCGCCAGGCAAACTCATTGGCCCTCTGTTCTCTAATTCCTTACTGTATTTAGCGTTTGCCAACGCTTCAGTTTTTAATGTCACCTCTACAACATCCTGATTTTTAACCAAGACCACTTTTGCTACATCACTACTGAGCAACATCTGCTCGAACCTATTATATGAGATAACTACGGCTGATCCCGACTTTGAAAAAAAGGTGATACCAACAACGACAGCTACGATTGCAGTCACTATCCAAATTTGATAATTCGGTTTGTTCGGTTTCCCTGACTTATTTGGTTTTGATTCTTCTGCCATAATTGAATTCTACTTTAACGCCTTCATCTCAATTTAGTTTGCATCACTCAATCGTTGAATGCGTGCATCGCCCCACAGCTCTTCCAGACCGTAAAACTTTCTTTTCTCTTTATTAAACACATGAACCACTACATCCACGTAATCAATCAATATCCATTCTCTATGCTCCCGACCTTCTCTCTTCCAAGGCTTTTGATTGGCAATTTTTCTCACCTGCTCTTCTATTGATGCTGATATTGCATCTATTTGCGTATCAGAATTTCCTGAACAAATAACAAAGTAATCCGCAACAGCCGTTTTTACCTCTCGAAGATCCATGATTACCACATCCTCAGCTTTCTTCTCCAGCATTCCCAACACTACTTGCTCGCTCAATTTTGTTGATGAAATAGCCTGTTTGCTTGTATCATCCAGATGGGCCTTCTCGGCGGTTTTTTGCATTGACTCCAGTTTTGTCCGATTTTTACCTCAAAAGTACGGAAATAACATTGCATAAAATCTTTGCCAAAACGCTATTTTTAGGAAAAAACGTTGTTTTTCTGCCACAATGTCACTCGACTAATCAGGAAGCTCGTGCGCTGAATAGCTCTGGAAGTCTCAATGAAGGTTCAGTTATTTGGGCCGACTATCAAGAAAGAGGTCGAGGACAACATGGGAACGCCTGGCTTTCCGAACGAGGGAAAAATTTATTATTCACAATCTATCTTGCGCCTGAATCCTTAGCACCCAATAACCAGTATCTTCTTAATCTAGTTTCTTCGCTGGCCATTCATCAAGTTGTAGTCTCCCTTCTGCCGACAGCCACAGTCGAAATCAAATGGCCTAATGACATTTACATCAACGACCTAAAGATTGCCGGAATACTTAATGAAGTCGTTATCTCCAAAGGTCAATTAGAACACGTCTATTGCGGTATTGGGTTGAACGTAAATCAATCTCATTTTAACCTGCAATCAGCTACATCTTTGCAGATGATCTCGGGAGTAGAATTTGATAGAGAGGATATTTTAGAAAAAATTCTGCTTGCTTTCGAACAGTATTATTATCAAATAAAAAAAGAACCCATCGAGCTAATCAGCCAATACTTGAATCATCTGAAATGGCTGGGAGAAACAAGGAAGTTCAAAATTTCTGGAGTAGAAGACGTGGGGGTAATAACCGGAATCGATGATCACGGAAAATTAGAAGTCAATATCAGGAAAGAAGTGAAATATTTTGATGTAAAAGAAATCGAGTTTCTTCATTGATAATCCTTCCGGATAATTCTGTAATTTTGCATCCCAAATAAAAATTCGATGATAGAAGAAAAAATAGGATACAAAGTAAAAGACATGTCCCTTGCCGATTGGGGGAGAAGAGAAATTACGCTAGCTGAGGCTGAAATGCCTGGGTTGATGGCACTTCGCCAAGAGTATGGAAATTCAAAACCTTTAACCGGATCTCGGATCGCCGGGTGTCTTCATATGACCATCCAGACGGCAGTACTAATCGAGACATTAATTGAGCTAGGTGCTGAAGTGTCCTGGTCTTCATGCAATATCTTTTCTACACAGGATCATGCAGCTGCCGCTATTGCAAATGCAGGAATCCCTGTTTATGCTTGGAAAGGTTTGAATGATGAAGAATTTGATTGGTGCATTGAGCAAACACTTTTTGCCTTTGAAGGTGGTAAACCTTTGAATCTTATTCTTGATGATGGTGGTGACTTAACCAACATGGTTCTTGACAAATATCCAGAGTTGGTTGGTGACATAAAAGGGCTATCAGAAGAAACAACAACGGGTGTTCACCGACTTTATGATCGGGTAAAAAATGGTACGCTTCCAATGCCAGCGATCAACGTGAATGACTCGGTCACAAAATCAAAATTTGATAACAAATACGGTTGCAAAGAGTCCCTTGTAGATGCCATACGCCGAGCTACAGATTTGATGCTTGCTGGAAAAGTAGCCGTTGTTGCTGGATATGGAGATGTTGGAAAAGGCTCTTCGGCTTCTCTTCGTGGCGCAGGTGTTCGAGTGATCATAACTGAGATTGACCCTATTTGTGCACTTCAAGCTGCCATGGATGGTTTTGAGGTTAAGAAAATGATCGATGCTGTTCCAAGAGCAGACATTATAGTAACCACCACTGGAAACAAGGACATTGTAACAGGCGAGCACTTCGAGAGAATGCGAGACAAAGCAATCGTTTGTAACATCGGCCACTTTGATAACGAAATTGATATAGCCTGGCTAATCAACAATCATGGTGATTCTAAGGTTGAGATTAAACCTCAAGTGGACATGTACAACGTGAATGGAAAAGATATCATATTGCTTGCCGAAGGTCGACTTGTCAATCTTGGTTGTGCTACTGGTCATCCTTCATTTGTGATGTCGAACTCCTTCACTAACCAGACGATTGCGCAAATTGAGCTGTGGACTAATGCAGAAGCATATGGGAATGATGTCTATATGCTTCCCAAGCACTTGGATGAAAAAGTGGCTCGTCTTCATCTTGCAAAGATTGGAGTTGAATTGGATGAGCTTTCTCAGGAGCAGGCCGATTATATCGGAGTGCCAAAGGAAGGACCATTCAAACCAGAATATTACAGATATTGATTCCCCCTGTAAAGGAATACTCTTGTAAAAGAGCAATATGCGCATCATCTACGTCCACACCAACGATCTGGCTAAGAATGAGACGTCTGAGACGTTTGTGATATATCATTCGTTAAGTTTGGCACTTCATCATCAGGAAGTGCTATTGATTTTGATAAACAATTCTGCGGAAGATGCGTCTGCAATTGTTATGTCAAAATTCAATCTTACTCGACTTCCAGATACATTGAAAATTCTGGGTTATAAAAATCCGACCAAGTCGAAAAGGAATTTTCACAAGATAGTGGCAGAGGAAGTAGGGAAAATGCCTGCTTCCGTTGTAATAATACGGCATCATGCGGTTCTTAAAAAACTAATATCTAGTCGTCAATCTAAACATCGCTACGTTTTTGAAACACATGATTTTTTTTACGACTTGGGGATCAGAGATGATGTGAAATACTGGAAAAAAAGAAAGAGACAAAATGTTGAAAGAAACTCTTTCAAGAAACTTGATGCTTTGATGCATCTAAATCCGCATCAGAAAGAGCTTTATGATCAGTATATACCGGCAGTTCCCAAGATAGTACTGCCTACAGGTCTGCAGCAAGTACACGAAGGAAGTCAAGGAAGGAAAGATAGAATAGTATATATAGGATCTCTCAATGCCCGCTTAGGATCAGAGTGGTTGATCAAGTTGGCGGGGTTGATACCGAACAACTATGAATTGGTCATAATAGGAGGTAAGACTGTGGAGGAGATCGATAATTTCAAAGATAATTTTGTTAATAGTGCGTTACCTGAAAATGTAAAAATCACGGGTTGGATTGATAAAAAAGAAATAGAAAACATACTAGTCGAAACTAAAGTTGGATTATTGCCTCTAACTGAAACGTTTTTTAACAAATACTTGACAGTCCCATTAAAGTTGTTGGACTACATTTCCTATGGTATTCCAGTGATTTCTTCTGATCATCCATCCGTCAGATCCATAATTGACAGCAAGTCCTGCTGTTTTATCAACTGGAATGATTTGGATAAAGTAATTGAGCAAATTGTCAAATTGGTAGACAATAATGAAGAATGGTGTAGAATGTCAAAAGGGGTGTATCGTTTGGCAAAAACGATGACTTGGAGTAATCGAGCCTCCTTAGAACTAGATTTTTTGAGCAATTTATTGAGTAAAAACCCTACTGTTAAGACCGAAAGCTGAATTACTACTGTTTGTTAGAAATCCATTGTGAGCAACAGCTGATTGCATTATTAAAATGGTTACTTAAATTATACATTATGTTCAAATTTATTAAGCGAAGAAGGATTAAGAATTTACAAAAACTCGAGGATATTTATGCCTCTTCTGTGTTTGTAAGCCCTTTGATCCAACGAATGAAGAAGCCTGTATCATTCAATCAGTATTCCTTAAGACCGTTTGCAATAGCGATTCTATCGAATGAAATCCTAATGAATAAGAGGGGTTCATATCTCGAATTTGGAGGAGGCATATCCACGATATTACTTGCCAAATTTATTGAAATGAATAAACTCAGTACTCGCATGGTGGTGGTAGAAAATGATATTGAATGGATAAATTATATCAAAAATGTATTAAAAGAAGAAGGTCTTAGTCAGATCGTCGAATTTGTCCATGCACCACTGGTTTCTACACCTTCTCCCTTTGGGGATACTTCATGGTTCAATCAAGAGGTCTTGATTTCGCAACTTTCAGGTATATCTTTTGATTTGGTACTCGTTGACGGGCCTCCTGGTCTAGGAGGCTACCATAGGTACAATGCCGTTCCATTTTTAAAGAGCAATAGCTTATTAAGTTCTGGATATTCCATCTATCTAGATGATGTAAATAGAAAACAGGAGAGATTAATCCTGCATCATTGGAATAAAGAGTTTGGAATAACCTTTCAAACTATTCTTAACCAAATAGCTGCGTCCAGAACAGGGAACTCAATGAAAATTCAGCTAAGTAATTAGGGCTTCCTCAGAAAGTAAGATTCTGATTTCCTTTTGGACAAAAGAAAGTGAAAATAGTATTAAATCAACTTAACGCTGATTTTAAGCCCTGTAGAAGATCAATTACAAGGAATATTTTGAAAGCGTCCTGATATATGGCTTGGTAGGCAATTTGGTCAATTTTGCAAAATGCATATATAAATATGCAAATCATAATTTAACCCTGCATTTAAAAAATGAAAATATGGCTAAAATAGCTTCTCATTGCGCTTAAATACATATTATTCCCCATCTGAGGAAGCCCTAATTAGTCAATATTTATCACTCCATACGGTGTGTGATATTGTTTGAGCTTCTTTGTTTCAGATAGAATCTTGTTGTTTATTTCCATTTCACTTCTTTCTCCCTTTTTATGCCATAAATGATATTGAATTGCTGTATTTATCATGGTCTTGACCCTAAAACCTGCAAATTTTAATCGAACAAAAATATCGGTATCTTCTCCAGTACATGGGTGGATATATCTTTCGTCAAATCCGTTTAGATACAATAAATCCTGTTTTCGCATTGACATATTACATCCCAGCAAATCTCTTTGCTTCAAGTTTGTCACTTTCCTTAGGATACTAGACTTCAAATAAATTGACCTTTCAGCATTTTTTGTACGTGGCTTTTTGTGGAGAGAATCCAGCAATAGTCGCACTGGACTTTCTAAATAACCGTCCTTAACTCTCTGTTCCGTCAATTTATCAGTGATCAGAGAACTAAGATGTACCCTTCTACCAGCCAAAAACACACCGCTTTCAGTATTCAACACATGCTCATTGACAAAAGCACGATGGGGAACACAATCACCATCAATGAATATGAGCGTTTTTCCCTTACTTGTTTTTAGTGCTTTATTAAGAATTTGAGTTTTACGCCAACCCCGATCTTCATGCCAAACATGTTGAACTCTTAACGGACAATTACTAATTATTTGGTTCAATTGTTCTACTGTAGATTGATTAGATCCGTCATCTGCCAAGACTATTTCAAAATCAGTGAAATTTTGCCTTTCAAATCCTGCTAATACCAGATTCAAATTGGGAATATTGTTGTAAAATGCGACTATTACAGAAGCTTGGGGAGTCTTCATACGATTTCATTATATACTTTCAACGTTCTTCGGGCAGTTTTTTCTTTCGAGAAATTCTTTACAGTTTTCTGAGCTTCGTCAGCCAGAGATTTGGCCAATTCCCTATCTGCCAAAAACCGCTCAACTCCTTCCGTAATCCCCTCCACGTCTCCAACTTGATACAATAGCCCGTTCTTTTCATGCTCTACCATTTCTGGCACGCCTCCTGCAGCGGTCGCAACAATCGGTACATTAGCAGCCATGGCATCAAGCACGCTTGTCCCAAGCCCTTCGGTTTTAGAAGTAAAAAGGAAAATATCTAAAGCTGGTAACAGCTCATTGATATTGTCCACGAATCCAGTAAAAGTTATATGATCTACTAGTTCCTTCTCTTTTACAAACTGTTCTATTGCAGGTCGAGTTGGTCCATCACCAACGATAAAAAAATGTACATCCTTCTTTTGATTTATCAGCCGCTGCGCGGCTTTCACAAAGGTGAAATAATCCTTCTGGTCTGAGATGGCTGAAGTATTGCCAATCACAACCGTATCTTTTTTTATTTTAAAATTTAATCTCAGCCAATCTGACGTGAAGTACGGACTAAATTTATTTATGTCCACTCCACTATGAATAGTAATAAGTTTCGACTTTTCCTTAATATCAACAGCAGTCATTTTATTGATCGTCTCAGAGATACAAATAATTCGTTTGATTTTTGAGTAGTTGTACTTGAAACGACTGAACCAATTATTCTTGATTGGAAAATCAACCCTGCGTGTGAGTATTTGTGGAATATTTAACCCAAACAAACCAGCAATCACCGACATGGTATGGGACTTGGATGTGTGCGTTTGAACTAACTGAATCTTTTCATTTCTACAATACTTGACAATTCTAAAGGCAGTGGAAATATCATACGCCGATTTGAAAGGTAAAGAGACAAAAGGTAGTTGGTTGTTTTTGCAATACTTCTCGACTTCTGAATTTTCTCTGCAGCCAATTATTGCATCCACACCCAGTTTTCTGGTCTCCTCAACCAAATAAATGATCTGTTGCTCTCCGCCTCTCCAGGTGCTTTCGGAACTTAGATGAAGAACTTTCATTTTTGTCCCTTTTGCAATTCTCTGAGTTTGACATATTTCAAATACTTGCTATAAGCTGTATTGACAGAAATAATGAATCCAAAATAGCCATCCATAAAACCAGCCTGAAGTATGTATTTTTTGAAAAATGTGTAAAATGGCCCGAGTAATATATTGGCAAACAAATTAGCCCGATTGCCATTAGCATAGGCACTCTCGGCAGCAATAGTCGAGAATTTTTGAATCTGTTGGATATGTTCGGAAATTGAATAAAAAGAATAGTGCAACAGGTCACCTGTCAGTTTTCCAATCTTTGCTTCTTCAGAAAGAACTACACGATCATGCGGATTCTGGCCTCCCCATTGGCCAATAGACTTTTTCCAAAGCCGAATTTTTTTATCTGGATACCATCCAGCATGTTTTATCCACTTGCCACAAAAATTCGTCAAGCGCTTGAGTTCCCAGGCATCCACATCATCAGTTTTCTTAGCTATGCAAATGCTATCTCTCAATTCGTCTGTCAATGCCTCGTCTGCATCCAAGCTAAGTACCCAATCATTCTTTGCAAGTTCAAGTGCATAGTTTTTTTGTTGTATGTGACCATCGAATACATGCTCCACAAATCGAACCTTGTAAATTTCGCAAATTTCTTTGGTCTTGTCTTCTGAAAAAGAATCCACCACCACCACTTCATCAGCCACCGCTCCAAGGGATTCCAGACATCTTCCGATATTACGCTCCTCATTGTAGGTAATGATGACAACAGAAATTTTCATAAATCAACCTCTTGTAATTAATTTGCAAAAATCTCATTAAATAAGCAGTATTTGAAATTTATTGAAAAAAAACACCTACAGAGTTTTTTTCACAATCTCCAATAGTCTTAATGGGAAGGGGGGTACTCTGGGACACGACTTCTTTCAACAATTTGTGACTTGCTTGGAGTAAGCCTCTTTGCGAATAATAAAATCCGGACCGGAGATACGATTGATAAAGAATTCACGAAAACCATAACATCTACAGCTTACGATGTTCTGTATTCAGGAAATACAGTAGAAGGAATTGATAAGTTTAAAAAGGCTGTATGGAAATATTATAAATCGCACAGGGGAGAAAAAAAATGGGGATGGAAATTTCCCGAAACTTACCTCATACCAGAATTAATACATACTACCTTCCCCAAGGCAAGGTTTATACACATTTTACGTGATGGACGTGACTTAGCCTTTAAGTCTCATCTTACCGATAATCCAAACAAAAAATTAGGGAAATTGATATTAGAGAGGACAGGCACATTGGGTAGCCCTTCACATATTCAAGCGGCTTCATCATGGCTTTTCAAGTGAACAATTTTTTGAGTTTTTCAGAAGAAATTCCTGTGGCCCAGATTTTACACTTCAAATTTGAAAAGCTTTGTGCAGAGCCGATAAATATATCAATGCAAATTGCTCAATTTCTTAAGACTCCCATGACGGATGCATGTTTAGACTTCATCAAGAACAATATTGATACTTCCAAAATTGGCCAATTTAACGAAAATGATTCTTGCAAAATTAATGAGGTAACAGAATACCTAGCTCCTGAGATTAGAAAGCTACTTTATATCTGATAAATCAATGAATTCATTAACATTGAATTTGAGTTTTTGTTAAATACAAATTATCCATGACTGTAAAAAAATTCTAAGCAATGAATATTCAACGAGGATTTTTCAACAGATACCATAAAAATATGCCCTTCTTGGAGCGTTTACTAAAGGACATCAATCATTTAATTTGTTCAATTAAGGTATTCTTTAAAAAAGGAAAGATTAACAACGTAATTATCCACCCCCACTACCCCAGCCGGAAAGCGACGATTTATAGGATTTGTCGCGAACTTGGGTTGCAAGTGACTAATCGAGCGGAAGCAAAAGCAATTCTCGGTGTTTTTTATGAATACACCACTTTCAAAAAAGAATTTGGAGTACTTCAAACACTAGCTGAAGGAGGTCTTAAAGTGCTTAACATACAAAGTAGAGACATCAGTAAGAACTATGTCGATGCAATCCATCAGGAAGTATTTGGCTACTCCACACGAATTGACCCTACGAATTTTAATGGAAAGTGCGTGAGGAAAAGTGATACTAATGCGCTCCATGATGGAATTATTCTTGATTGCCCTATTGAAAAAATTGAAGAGGGATTCATCTATCAAATCCTAATTGACAATAAAAACGATAAGGGATTTTTCGAGGACATGAGAATTGCAATAGTTGGACAAGAATTGCCCATTTGCTATTTGAAATACCGCAATGATGAGCAACAGTTTGGGCATAAATCCACGGCAGACCTTACAACTGTGGAGAAAGTGTTGAGCTCTCAGGAAATCGAAAAAGTGAAAGAATTTGCCAAAATATCAAAAATAGATTTTGCTGAAATTGACATTCTTAGAGATAAAAAAGATGGAAAAATCTATGTGATTGATGTGAACGACACCCCTCAATCGGCACGGGATAATGTGAGCAAAGAAGAGCTCGTTAAGAATATCCAAATTCTGGCAGCATCATTTGAACGACAGTTTCTGTCTGACGAGTGAAACTCACTATTGTCATCCCCACACTTAATGAGGTTGGTTTTTTAAAAAAGACAATTGCTCATTTGTTGAAGGTGGCACATGAGCCGGATCAAATAGAGATTATTGTGATTGATGCTGGAAGCACAGATGGAACGCTTCAAAGTATTGATCTCTTTTCTTGTAAAACTTATTCACGGCCTGACTTTGCTTTAAAAAAATATCAGAGTCTAAATTTCGGTCTTGAAAAAAGCGAAAGTGATTTCGTTCTCTTTTTAGATGCGGACACTTCTTTACCTGAGAATTTTGATCAATCAATCCAGTTGGCACTTCAAAATTCGAATATGGTTGGAGGAGCTTTTGAATTTGACTTCATCGAGCAAGGTTTTTTTCTTTGGATAATCCGTAGTGTAAATCGAATCAGGTATCGATTAGAGCAATCGTACTATGGAGACCAGGCCGTATTTTGCAGAAGGGAAGTTGCAGATAAAATCGGAGGTGTTCCTAGTAGATCGTTAATGGAAAGTGCCTATTTCTGTAGGGAACTGCTACGAGAAGGTAAACTTCAGTTGATCAAAGATCCTGTGAAAACTTCCCCTCGAAGATTCAACGATCATGGTATCTGGAAAGTTATGTGGTTTGATTTCCGTATGTGGATTCGATTTCTACTCCACCTTGACATTGAGGAATTTGGTGAGAAATATTGGAAACAGGAACATTAGCTGATCCTTAATTTTTTAAGTAGATTTGATAATACACCATCCTTAATCCTTATGAAAAAAATAGGAATACTCGGATCAGGAGCCGTGGGCACCACCCTTGCCAATGGCTTTATCAAATACAAGCATCAGGTAATGATTGGCACAAGAGATGCCAGCAAGTTGGATTTTTGGAAACAAAAAGCAGGTGACAAAGGAAGTGCTGGTACTTCGAAAGAGACAGCCTCCTTTGGGGAGTTGATAGTATTAGCAGTGAAGGGTGCCGCGGCTAAAGATGTGCTTGAGGAAGTTGGAAGTGCCAATCTCGCAGGTAAAATAATCATTGATGCAACAAACCCCATATCGGGTGATCCTCCAACAAATGGTGTGTTGTCCTTTTTCACCGATCAGAATAACTCGTTGATGGAAGAACTTCAAGGGCAATATCCTGATGCTCATTTTGTGAAAGCATTTAATAGTGTGGGATCGGGGCTCATGGTTAATCCCCCATTTGAGACCAAACCGACCATGTTTATCTGTGGAAATGACAAATCATCTAAAAAAGAAGTTTCTAAACTCTTAACTCAATTCGGATGGGAAACTGCCGATATGGGTGCTGTAGAAGCAGCCCGAGCCATAGAACCACTCAGCATGCTTTGGTGCATCCCTGGCTTCAATGATAATCAGTGGAGCCATGCGTTTAAGTTGATGAAGTAATCTTCTCATAATATGAAGAATCATCCATATATAATTGTCAATACTTGATATACTTCACCCAAAAAGCCAATGAAAGCAAGAATCAACCCAAATGCTCCTAATCCCCTACCATTTGAAATATTATCTAAGAAGGATAGAATTTTACCGATTAGTCCTGTTCCCCAAAATAAGAAAAGAAAAGAAAACAGTGCAAAAGGTGCTATCCACCAAATGAGATTCTTAAACCAAATAAAATCAACCAGAAAGACTATTTACAGTAAAAATAAGGTGCCAATCATCAAAAAATAAATAACTCTCAGTTTGGATTTTCTAAGCTGAAGTTTTTCCAAAGTTTTGGATCCCTTCCTTATGAAAGCATTTATAGAAGATGTCCATCTAAGTTTAAATACTTCTACATATGCCAAAAACAACCCAATAAATTCAAGAGGAAGGGCTATGTATTGAATTGTGTCAGCGCTATAATCATTGAAAAACATCGAAGACTATTTTTTCATCTGTACAAAGATAATACTTCACACATCACCTCATTTCTTCATAAAAGAGTAAGAGTATCTAGTCAACTGGATCACAGCACCTCCACTACATGCTTCGCCGTTCTTCTTGTACCGTCATATATTTGATGCCGACATGAAGCGCCTGCAGCCACTATGATTGTCTCCTCATCTGCTTCTCTCACTTTTGGAAACAAGACGAGCTCCCCGATTTTCATAGATGTATCATAGTGCTCTTTTTCATATCCGAATGAACCGGCCATGCCACAGCATCCACTAGGAATCATCTCAACATCATAATTTTCAGGAGCTGAAAGAATCTTTTTAGTAAAAGTCATAGACGAATTTGCCTTTTGATGACAATGTCCATGCACCAGTATTTTCTTCTTATCCAAAGTAAAATTTTGTGAAGTAATCCGCCCTGCTTCCAACTCAGCAGATAAGAACTCCTCAATCGTAAATGTGTGCTTGGCAACCTCCAATGCTTGCTTTTTAGCATCGCCTCGCAGCAAATCAGGATATTCATCTCGAAATGAAAGGATGGCTGATGGCTCTATTCCCACAAGGCAAGCACCATAACCAAGTAGGCTATGAAATTCACCCACATTTTTCTCAGCAATTGACTTGGCTTGCTTTAAAAATCCTTTGGATAAATACGCTCGTCCACTCTCCTTGTGAGGAATTTCCAAAACCTGATATCCCAGTCGATCTAATAGCTTAATGGCTGCTTTACCAACCTCCACATCCAGATAATTGGAAAATTCATCAAAAAAGAAAAAGACTTGAGACTTAGGTAGCTTGACCAGCGGTCTGAACGATTTTCTAAACCAAGATCTCAAAGTCTTGGAAGCCATCTTTGGAATGGATCGCTCTTGTGCAAATCCAAGAATCGGCTTGGTCCAATTGCGAAAAGCATTATACATCCATGGGGTGTATTGCATGAGTCGCAGACCCTTTGCCGATCCGGCAACTATCCGTGCTCTGAAGGGGGCACCATTAGATTGGTAGGATTGGTACTGCCACTCAGACTTGAGTTTAGCCATGTCTACATTGGAAGGGCATTCTGTTTTGCACCCTTTGCAGGAAAGACACAAATCCATCACTTCTTTGATCTCAGGATGAGAAAACGGATTCTTATGATTTGATCTAGTAAGGAATTCTCGCAGGATATTGGCTCGGGCACGGGTCGTGTCTTTTTCATTTCTTGTCGCCTGATAGCTCGGGCACATGGTACCTCCCGTCAATTTAGATTTTCGACAATCGCCACTCCCATTACATAATTCTGCAGAACGAAGGATTCCTTGATTTTCAGAAAAATCCAGCATAGTCTCAAATTCTGGAGTCACCTGATTTGGCTCATACCGCAGGGAAGTATCCATTGGTTCGGTATCCACAATCTTACCTGGATTGAAGATATTGTTTGGATCCCAGGCTTTCTTGATTTCACGAAGGAGTTCATAATTTTCTTTCCCGATCATTTGAGGAATAAACTCCCCACGCAATCGTCCATCTCCATGTTCTCCAGAGAGTGATCCTTTATATTTCTTAACCAAAACAGCTATTTCCTCAGCGATGAGTCGAAATTTTTTAACACCCTCCTCTCTTTTCAAATTGATTATCGGACGAAGGTGCAACTCCCCTGATCCAGCATGTGCGTAATGAACACTATACATTCCATGCGATTCCAAAAGCTTATTGAATTCAGCTATGTATTCGGGTAGTTGCTGCACATCAACGGCCGTATCTTCAATCACAGGGACAGGTTTATCATCACCAGGCACATTTGAAAGCAAGCCCAAACCAGCTTTTCTCAAATCCCAAACCTTAGCCATGTCTTCCCCTTTGATAACAGGAAACGCATAGCCAAGTCCTTGCTTGGATAAATCTGCCAGCATGGCCAAGACCGCTTCATCTACTCTATCCTCAGACGACCTAATTAATTCTACTACTAAAATCGCCTTTGGTTTCCCCTGTAGAAAAAACCGGTTGGCTCGTTGTGCTATATTCCGCTCCGTAGCTTCTAAGATGAAGTGATCCATCAATTCACAAGCTGAAGGACGGTGCTTGAGCGCCACCAAATTTGCACGGAGTGACTGAGCAATACTCTCATTATGAATGCAAACCAGCCGCCTATGCTCAAGCGGAAGAGCAGACAATTTGATCTTTGCAGCCGTGACAAATGCAAGTGTCCCCTCAGATCCTGCCAGGAGTGAACAAAAATTAAAGAGCCTTCCCTCTTTGTTAAATGGCTGCATTTGAGCCAGCATATCTATAGCATAGCCTGTATTTCTTCTTGGAATGCTTGACTTAGGGTATTGCTCCTCAATCCGTTTTATATTGTCCGGATTGTTAAGGATGTACTTTGCATTCTCATACAGTCCATTTACAAATTCATTCTCTGATTCAAGTTCTTCAGTCGCACCGAAATGTACCTCCTCACCATTTGACAGAATAGCCTTTACTTCCAGTAAATGTTCACGCGTACTTTTATAAACGATAGAATTCGCGCCACACGAATTATTTCCAATCATGCCCCCAATCATTGCACGATTCGCCGTTGAGGTCTCAGGAGCGAAGAAAACACCGTCCTTGGCTAGCTTTCTATTCAATTCGTCACGAACGATCCCTGGTTGTACCCAAGCCCAGCCTTCTTCAAGATTTACTTCAAGAATCTCAGTAAAGTGCTTCGACACATCTACAACGATTCCTCCACCCACAACTTGCCCAGCCAGTGAAGTACCTGCCGCTCTGGGAATAAGTGAGGTTTTATTTTCAGTAGCGAATTGAATCAGCGTTTTAATATCCTCTTCATTTTGAGGAACAACTACTGCCAGAGGCACCTCACGGTACGCCGATGCATCAGTCGCATAGATTCTTTTGATCGCTTCTTCTGTAAAAAGCTCTCCTGTTAACTGTTCACGCAAATCAGAAAAATTCATTGGTTCAAACCTACGCCAGTCAAGCTGGAAATGGCAAATCTCAAGAACCAAAATTCAAAAAGAAATAAAATTTCGATTCTCTTGTAACCTTCCGAACTTACTGAGGTTACCCTTTTGAAATTCACCAGATGAACTCAATTGAAGATCACGCACTCATGCTGAAAGTAAAGGCCGGGAACGTGGAAAAGCTGAACCTACTCTATGTGCGCTATAGCCGGCGCTTCTTTGGATATTTCTATGGAATGACTAAGGATGGAGCAACCTGCGAGGATCTGGTTCTCTTTTTGAGAATTGATCTATCTTCCCACCCAGAAATAAAGTTTGATACTACATGAAAATAGAGGCGTACTTGAGGGAAGGTTGTTATAGAGCAATAAGGTGGTATATGGTGAAGGGATTGAAAACTTACTTCAATAATATTGAATTCGAAGGACGCGAGAAAATACCTAAGGATAAGCCCTTCATTCTTGTTGTTAATCATCAAAATGCCTTTCTCGATCCCATCATTGCTGCGCTGTTAATACCCTGGCTTCATTGTCACTTCCTTACCCGATCTGATGTATTCAACAAATGGACCAGCTACTTTCTGGAAACAATAAAAATGCACCCCATCTATCGTATCCGAGATGGGATTGACCAACTTGGTAAGAACCAGGAAGTTTTTGATAACTGCACTAAACTATTTGAAAATAACAGCCCAGTACTTGTTTTCCCAGAAGGAAACCATGGTGAAAACCACTACCTGCGTCCGCTAAAAAAAGGAGCTGCTCGCATTGCATTTCATGCTCAGCAGAAAATGGAGAAGGAGCTAATGATCGTCCCGTGCGGCCTAAATTATTTTGCGCATCGAACACCCAGGACAAAGTTGATCTCCGTCTATGGAGATCCAATCTCAGTAAAAAAATATTTAAAAGGTTATCAGGAGGACAAACAAAAAGGCTTGAAGAATCTCACCAATAATATGGCCATTGAAATGAAGAAATGCCTGATCATTCCTGATAAAACGAATGATTATGAGATTAAGGTGAAGAAAGTTTTTAACCCTGAAAATGAGGTATTGAGCTTCAAAAAACTGAGGGAATTAGCAAGCCGGGATTATACGAATGATCCCACGCAATTTGTAAGCGTTCCAAAAACGTCGTTTCAAAGAAGCATGATTTGGCTCGCTGGGATTCCAAATTTCGGCCCCCTTTACTTGTTAAAAAGAATTCTAGCAGGCACCAAAGACAAGGTATTCTACGGAACAATGAAATTTATTGTAATGCTATTTTCCATGCCAATTTGGTGGCTGCTTGGGTTCCTACTTGGTTATTTCCTTTTTGGTATCGCAGAAGGGTTTGTAATGGTTGGATTGTCATTGATTGGATTGTTTGTCGGAGCAGAACTTAAGAAATAGGTTCTATTTCTACCTAGTTCAAGCTCTCCAAAAAATCCTCCCGATCATATATCTTCTTGCCTTCCAAATCCCACTCCCGTAAGATTACAGCTTTGTACTCAAAATCAAAAGGGTCTTCGGGATAGGAGACTTCTCTCTTTACTCCCTTGTTAGAGTAATATTCACGCCACGTGCCTACTTTATGATCAAATTTATATTGCCCTCTTGCCGCAGGATTTCCATTGGCATGAAAAGCCCAATATTCACCATTCCTTTCACCAAAGTGCACGGGGACTATTTCTCTCAGCTTGGTCCGCTCAAAATCGTAATAAGATAGCAACGATTCCTTAGGCCATCCTTTCCAATAATATTGCTTGTCTTGCAGAATGTCATGAGAATTGTAGCGCATCCATCGCTTATGCTTCATCCCTTTATAGAAGAAACCTTCCTCTAATACCTGTTCCCCCTTCATTTTTTTATACGGGCCATGCATCACAGCTGCATTTTTCACATCCACTTTCAATGAGTTGACAATTTTCTTTTTCTTAAAGTTGTACCAGTAGAAATCTCTGGCAAACTCTGGTGGCCCTTGATACTCCTTGAGGTAATTGAAAAGCTCAAAGACCACATCTTTACCAAATCCCTGGCGAGTAAAGTGCTTCTTGGTTTTCAGCCCAAAATAGAAATTAGGTATTACCTTCTTTTTTTTGGTAACGATCTCCTCTTCTTCCTCTTCTTCCAAATCAATTGTCAGAGGCGTATCGTAATCCACCTTGAACAAATTATCAAGGGTTTCCTCCTGGGCAAGTAGATGGCAGGAACAATGGCAAAAAATTAAGGTTATTAAAAAACTACGAGTCATTTGAGTCTAACGAGAAGCATTGCAGTCTAGTGCAGCACCTCAAATTAATGATGTCAAATCCGAAAGTACAAGAACTAGTAGAATAAAAAAAGGGGTCTCAAATGAGACCCTTTCTGGTTAACAGTTCTCCCTGTGTGGTTCCTGCCAAGCGGCTTGTATTTATATCGAATTCTCAAGGATGGGAAAATTCTTGATTCCGGCCGAGTGGTGATCAGGCATTGATAAACAATTTTTTAGTTTCTCCATTTTTTAGGTGTTTCCATTCTGTTGTATTGGAAAGTGGAGCCGTTTAGAAATTTCAAGCCTTCAATAAAGCCTTTCTCATGTGAAATATCTAATCGGTCTTTTCTCACTTCCTTCTTCATTTTCTTAAAATTATCTCCCAGAAGTACTTTTATAGCACTTTCATCTAATTTATAGTTGAGTCTTCTTTCATCCTTAATTTCCAATATATTCATTTTCATTCTCGACGGACTCTCAATTCCTTTGGTAATTTGATATGCTCGATCATTCTTGATATGAATAAAAAGTCCAGGTTCAATCCTGCCTTCTGCCCATATGGCCCATCCAATATAGTAATTGGGTAATGGGACAATTATGGCCCCAATTTTTACCACTGGTATGTAGCGTCGATAGAGCGAATACTCCAATCCTTCATAGAGTAATTCTAAAAATACTTTTTTAGAACCCGCTCGCTTTCTGAATTGTGTTTGTACTGACTCAAATTCTCTAAACTTTTCAAACAGAGAATCATAATAAACGAAACGGTCAACTACTCTTGGTGAAAGGGTGGCCGTCTGTTCATTGTTTTTTGTCTGCAATGATCCTTCGTTGAAGCTTACAAGAAGTCTCATGTCAGACTCTAATTGTCTTCCATCCGAGAAGTAGATTGTGCCTGCCGCCCATTCTTCTTGAGAGAAACCAAAATAGGATGTCAGAACGAAAATGAGAGTGATACTTGATTTCATAAAAAAAGGCCGGATAAATCCGGCCTCAAATAAAGGTCAATAATTCTTACTTCCCAGCTATCTCTACGCTTCTATTTACGAAGTTCGTGAGTTTCTCTCCCGTCAACATGCCTTGAGCCAACAACGCCAAATCATACGCTTGTTTGGCAAGAGCAATTTGACTCGGCTCCTTTTTGTAATCCAAAATCTTGCGGATCAAAGCATGATTGCCGTTGATTGAAACAGCAAGATTCATTGGCATGTCTCCAAACATCATTGGACCTCCTCCACCTGTAGCCTGCATGTCCTTCATCCGCCGAATGAATTCTGGCAAGGTGATGGTCACTGGTTGATCGTCGGTAGCCATCGGCTCTATCTGTATCTGATTATTTTTATCATCCACCGCCTTTTCAAAAATTTCCTTGAGTTTGGTGGTCTCTTCCTCAGAAAGAACTGTTTCCTTTTTCTCGTCCGTTTCGATCAACTTATCTGCAACATCCGCATCTACTCGTTTCAAAACGATATCAGTATTCTTTTGTTCTAAGTGAGCAATGAAGTGACTGTCAATTGGGCTGTCAAAAAGCAATACATCATATCCGCGCTTCTTCGCACCCTCAACAAAACTATGCTGGCTTTCCTGATCATTCGTATATAGAAACACGTGATTTTTATCCTTGTTCTTCTGGTTTGCCTTTACATGCTTCTTGTATTCTTCTATCGTGAAATATTTGTTATCCAAATTTTTCAATAAGGCGAAATCCTTGGCCTTCTCGTCAAATTTATCGTCTGAGATAATTCCGTATTTCACAAATAGCCCAATATCGTCCCACTTCTTCTCATAGGCTTCACGTTCATTTTTGAATAACTCTGCTAACTTGTCAGCGACCTTTTTGGAAATGTATCCATTGATCTTCTTCACGTTGCTGTCCGACTGCAAGTAACTTCTTGAAACGTTCAATGGAATATCTGGAGAGTCAAGCACACCATGCAGCAGCTGCAAAAATTCAGGAACCACATCTTTCACTTCGTCGGTGATAAATACCTGTCGAGAATACAGCTGGATTTTGTTTTTCTGAACTTCAAAATCTCTTTTCAGCTTAGGGAAATAGAGGATTCCGGTAAGGTTGAAAGGATAATCCACATTCAGGTGAATCCAGAAAAGTGGCTCTTCCGAAAATGGATATAGCTTTCTATAAAATTCTATGTAATCCTCATCCTTAAGTTCACTTGGAGACTTAGTCCAAAGTGGAGCCGTTTCGTTGATGATATTGTCTTCTTTTACGGTCTTGTACTTGACCTTATCGTCTTTGTCTTTACCATCCTCCACACTTTTGTCTTTGGTGCCAAATCGAACGGTAACAGGCAAAAACTTAGAATATTTATCAAGGATGGTTTGAATACGTGCTTGATTTAGGAATTCTTCAGAATCCTCAGCGATGTGTAGAATGATGTCCGTCCCCCGAGTCTTTTTCTTTCCTGCTTTTATTTCAAACTCTGTCTCACCATCACAGGACCACATGACCGGTTTCGCCCCTTTGCGATGCGAAAGTGTACTGATCTCCACCTGCTTGGCCACCATAAATGACGAGTAAAAACCCAGTCCAAAGTTTCCAATGATTTGTTGACTCTCGCCCTTGTCCTTGTATTTTTCCAGAAACTCTGTAGCTCCGGAAAAAGCTATCTGATTGATGTATTTTTTAATCTCATCACCAGTCATTCCAATACCATTGTCAGAAATGGTAATGGTCTTCTTCTTCTCGTCGAATGCTATATCTACAATCAACTCACCAAGTTCTCCTTTGTATTCACCAAGTGCAGCTAGTTGCTTCAACTTTTGCGAAGCATCCACAGCATTGGATACTAGCTCTCTCAGGAATATCTCGTGATCTGAATAGAGGAACTTCTTAATTATTGGGAAGATGTTTTCCGTGTGTATGGAAATGGTGCCTTTCTCTTGCATGTCAGCTATTGTTTTTTTGTCTGACCGCCCAAAGTCAAAAAGCATTCCATTTAGCAAAAAACTGACATGATGTCATTTGATTGCCGATTGATCCAATTCTAGACTATTTCGATGACGATTTGACCTTATTTCTCTGGAAATAGTCGTTCCTTTTTTATTCCTAGATAGCGACCATGAAGGGGCATAATGATTGGGTAGAGCAAGTACATAAATCCCGAAATCGCATACGTGAGGCTATTGTCTGAACCCAACCAGGCGACAAGACACGACAACATGGGAATACTTCCTAGCAATACATTGACTGAAATACTTCCTTTCGTTTGAAACACTTCGTATTCATCAAGGTCAAGTTCTACCTTCAATTTCAGTGCGTGGCGATTTAGCGCAGCTAAGGTGTAGAATATCAGACCGGCACCCAATCCATAGATTATCATGAGGAATTTCATATCCCCTGACTGCATAGTGAATGAGCTCTGGAAAGTTTCCAGTGTGCCGGTAATGAGGGCGGTATAAAAAGTCACCAAAAAAGTCATTAAGAATTTCAACGGATACACATAAACCAAAATCAAGAATAGTAGTACCGTATTGTAGACAATCGTTCGGGTGTCCTGTAGTCCATAGCGCAGAAAGAACATGTAGTGCTGCATCCAGATTATCACCAGAAGAATTACACATAGAAAGAAGGGCAGCACCCCACTCATAGATTCCTTAAGTTCCACAAACGTCTCAGGAACTGAAGCAGACAATACAATAAGCGTAATTGCCAGAGCAAACCCCACATCACTGAATGTTTCTACCCGAGTTTGATTCAGGCCTCTGTATCTAAATCTCGGATCAAGCCCAATCAGTTGATCTTTAAGGCCTCTTGTCATTGGTCAAACATAACTAAGAATTGGTAAAACCGATCGATCTAAACTGGTAGTTTGAAAACTCTTTAAATATCTAATCATCTGGAAACAACTCCAGTTGACTAGGTAATAATTGAAAACTTAATCGATGGTGTTCGTTTGACCCCAACTCCTTTATACCCTCTCTATGGGCACGTGTTGGATAACCGACATTCGTTTCCCAACTATACCCCGGGAAATCCTGAGCCAAGTCTCTCATAAGATCATCTCTATACGTTTTGGCAAGCACAGAAGCAGCGGCAATGGAGTAGTATTTGCCATCTCCCTTTACGATACATTCATGAGGAAGAGCATCAAAAGCGTTGAATCGATTGCCGTCTATAAGCAGTAGCTCTGGTTTGGTTTTCAATTGCTCAATCGCTCGATGCATGGCTAGAAAACTGGCATTTAAAATATTGATCTCATCTATCTCTTTAGGAGACACCACCCCCACACCCCATGCAAGTGCCCTTTTAATTATCTGAGGTCTCAGTTTTTCCAATTGCTTTCGAGTCAATTGCTTGGAGTCATTAAGTACCTTATGCCGAAACCGCTTGGGTAGAATGACCGCTGCAGCCACAACTGGGCCAGCCAGACAGCCACGTCCGGCTTCATCGCATCCCGCTTCAATAAATTCCTTTTGGTAGTAGGCCTTTAGCATTCCACAAAATTACCTTCTCATTTTATATACTTCGCTCAAAAAATCATCTACTTGGAACCATTTTTTGTCTTTAAAAGGCAACCAAAAGGTATTCCATACGATTATGGTTCTGACTCAATTATTCATAGACTTGACTAAATAATACTGCTGAACCATGACTGATTTTTCTGACCACCAAAAAATTTCACCAAGGGCAACCTTTCGTACACTTGCCTGTCTATACCCAGAACTCTTTGATCAGAGACACAATTCTAAAAGGACACAAAACAATGAAACACTTCTTATTAAGCTGGGTATTCGTATTTAGCTTCTTCCTCACCCATTCGCAAGAACTCACTCAAACCATCAAAGGTGGAATAGTAGATGAGCAATCGAAATCAGCCATGATTGGAGCCACTGTGTTGGTGGTTGGATCAGACGCAATATTAGGTGAGGTAACGGATGTAAAAGGGTATTTCAAAATACCATATGTGCCAATCGGTAGGCATACGCTGAAAATAACTTCCGTAGGATACGAAAGTGCAACACTCTCAGAGATGTCTGTGACATCTGGAAAGGAATTAATCTTAAACGTGGATTTGAAGGAGTCCATTTTACAAATGAACGAAGTGGTTGTGGTGGCTGACGATCAGGAAAAAGGACAACCAAGAAACGAGCTCTCCAGTGTTAGCTCCATTTCTATATCTGTCGAAGAAACCAGCCGATATGCAGCCACCTTCGATGATCCTGCGCGAGCTGTCTTAACATATGCAGGTGTTGCTACAGGTGGAGATGACCTGAAACGAAATTGTTATAAGAGGGAATTCGCCAAAAGGCCGACTCACGAGGTATGATTTTGAGAAAATATCTTTCCATTCGATGCAAGCATTGGGGAACCTGCCTACCGCAGGCAGATAAAACCCGTTGGTGGGATTCAATCTCTATACGTGATCTGCAGCTTCCTTCATGAGCTTTTTTTCTGTCTTGATTCCTTTTTCAGTTTCTCCAGTTATAGCCTCCGACACATTGATGATATGATCACCAAGTTTTTCACACAAGTGAAACAAATCCCGATACCAGCCATCTCTCTTGGGCTCATACGTTCCAGTCTCCATATCCTTCATCTGACCTTTCCGTAACTGATTTCTTAATTGATTAATTTCTTGTTCCTTGCTAACTGCCAGCTCGAGACGAGCTCTATTTGGTTTTGCTTCCAAGTTGATAAGCATAATCTCCAGTGCTTCATCGATAAGATCCATCATTTCGTTAAGATGATTACTCTGACTGTCCTTGAATCTCATTTCACTCTTAATCATCCGATCCATATCTTTTGACATTTGATAAAAAATATCCCCAACACGTTCCAAATCATTAATAATGCTCAGCAAACCTGTTGTTCTTTTCGTACCATCAGCACTTAATGTACCTCTTGCAGCAACACTCATAAGATAACTAGTGATTTCTTCCTCCATTCTATCCGTCATTTCCTCGTAATGCTTGATCTTATCCATCATCTTCTTCTGCCTCTTGGGCGTGTCAGTAGTGAGTAGCTCTCTGAATCGACTTGACATCTTTTGAGTCAATTCGCCAAACCTTACCGTTTCCTTCCTTGCTTCTTCAATAGAAAGCTCAGCAGTATTCATCATTCCAGTACTTATATACTCCAACTTGAATTCATCTTCTCCGGTAGATTTAATGATTCTGGTTACTGTCCTGGCAATGAAATTTACAAATCCGACTAACAACAGCGTGTTGAGAATGTTAAATGTGGAATGAAAGAGTGAAAGTCCAATGGGAATGCTGGCGGCAGTCACGAATGGAGAACTTAGACCTGTACTTAACATATAGGAGTCAATCATATTCAATACAGGCATCAAAAGAATCACAATCCAGGTAACGCCAACCAAATTAAATATAAGATGAGCTAATGCAGCGCGTTTAGCATGCACGTTGGCTATGAGAGCTGCGAGGTTGGCCGTGATCGTAGTACCTACATTTTCTCCTAGCACCATGGCGGCTGCTAATTCGAAAGGAATCCATCCATTATGAGCCATAACTAATGTAAGCGCCATAGCAGCACTGGACGATTGCACAATCACTGTAAGTAAGCTGCCAATACCCACAAAAATGATTACTGACCAAAATCCCATGTCAGAATAGTTCGAAACAAATGCGAGTATATCTGGATTTGACTTGAGGTCAGGGACAGCCCCTTTTAACAATCCTAACCCCATGAATAAAAGTGCGAATCCAACCAACACTTCTCCCCAGAATTTCAGTTTTTCTCTATTGAAAAACATCATAGGAAATCCAATTGCAATTATTGGTAGTGCATAAGTCGCAATCTTCACTTTAAAACCCACAATGGAGATTAACCAAGCCGTAACAGTAGTCCCTATATTAGCTCCCATGACCACTCCAATAGACTCGACTAATGATAGAAGTCCGGCATTTACAAAACTTACCACGAGTACAGTGGTAGCTGACGATGATTGAATAAGACTGGTGATTGCAAAACCTGTGAAAACTCCTTTGACGCGATTAGAAGTCATGGAACTGAGAACGCTCCTCATTTTAGATCCCGCTACTTTCTGAATGCCCTCACTCATAACTTTCATGCCATAAATGAAAAATCCAAGGGCACCAATTAAGCTGAGTATATCAAAAAGTCCGTACTCCATTTGTTTGGGTGGTTAATATTTGGATGTAAATATATGCTTCCAATGTTTCCTGTATGTTAAATGATTTAGCGGCTGCTAATATTGTCGGTGATATAGCAAATACATCCAAAGAGAAGTCCGTCAATTGATACTGAGGCCACTTCAGCAATAATATTTTAACAAATAGTTAAAATTGAGGTAACATTAAATTCTGTTAGTTTGTATCTCAAACATCGAACTTTTCAATTTCTCCAATTCAATGATGTCAACTACGCGCTCAATAAGAAAAATTGCTTTTGGACTACTTTTTTTACTCAGCTTATCAAGCTATTCTCAAAATCTTTCCAAAGACACCTTTGGGAAAGGACTGACTGTAACAGCTAAAGATTCGTCGTTCAATCTTAAAATGGGATTCAGGTTTCAAACCTTGTACTCAGGAGTTAATAATTTGGAGTCCAAGAATTATCAGGACAAGATGCTGATTCGACGATCCAGATTGAAATTTGACGGGTTTGCATTTGATCCGAGTATTCGTTTCAAGATTGAGCTGGGGTTGTCCAACAGAGATCAGGCAAGCGGACATATACTCGAATCAGGAAATACAAGCAATACGATATTGGATGCTGTGGTGAAGTGGCAGTTCGCAAATAATTGGTCACTTTGGTTTGGTCAGACCAAGCTTCCAGGTAACCGCGAGCGACTAATATCTTCACAAAAACTTCAATTCGTTGATCGTAGTTTGATCAACTCAAAGTTCAATATTGATAGAGGCAAGGGAATTCAACTACATCACAAATGTGGGACTGGTTTTGTTTTTAAACAGGCATTGGCTCTTTCCATAGGAGAGGGTAGAAATATAATTATTCCCAACCCATCAAATGGACATGAAGTTACCGGTCGGTTAGAATTTTTGCCTTTGGGAGAATTCAAAAGCAAGGGAGACTATTTTGGAGCAGACCTCATGCGAGAACCATCTCCGAAACTCGCCATTGGCCTGGCGGCAGATTTCAATGGCCATGCCGTTCGTGAGAGAGGAGTTCTTGGTTCATTTATTACAGACGCTAATGGCGATTATGTGACCAACAACTTGACGACCTACTTTGTAGATTTGATATTCAAACACAACGGTTATTCTGTAATGTCTGAATATGCATCGAGAAGTACTGGGAAAACAAACAATGGATTTGCGACCGGAAATGGCCTGGTCATTCAAACAGGGTATTTACTTGATAGCAACTGGGAGTTCGCTGGCAGACTATCGGAAATAAATGGAGGAAAGCGCTCAACAATTAACAATATTACCGAGTACACGTTCGGTATATCCAGATATGTAGTTGGTCATAATCTAAAAATACAAAGCGATTTTAGCTATCAAAATATTCCTAGTAGTGACAACCTTCTTATTTTTCGATTTCAAACCGAGCTAGCCTTTTAATCCCACTAATGGGTTTTTTATTCCCCGATGCTTGCATCGAATGAAGAAAATATTTCCAAATTCATACCTCGTGAGCCTGCTCCGAAGTACGTGATATGGATATAATCCATTTTCAGTGACAAAAAAATACCCTGCCACTCAGTTCTCTAACAGAACAGAATCAGCAGGGTCCTAGATTGGTGACTAGGTAAATTCTTTACTTCTTCTTTTTCTTACCCGCAATAGAATCACGCATATCTGTGTCTGCTTCTATATTTTTGAGCTTCATATAATCCATGATTCCAAGATTACCACTTCTGAACGATTCTGCCATTGCCATTGGAATCTCTGCTTCTGCCAAGATTACTTTCGCTCGTGCTTCTTGTGCTTTGGCCAGCATTTCTTGTTCAACTGCCACCGCCATTGCTCGTCTTTCCTCAGCTTTTGCTTCCGCCACTTTTAAGTCTGCTGCTGCCTGATCCGTTTGCAGATCTGCTCCGATATTTTTCCCAACATCCACATCCGCTATATCAATAGAGAGGATTTCAAATGCCGTACCCGAGTCTAGTCCTCTTGCTAAGATCAACTTCGAGATTTCATCAGGATTTTCTAACACCTTTTTGTGGGAAGCAGCCGAACCAACAGAAGTAACGATACCCTCCCCTACTCGGGCTAGAATAGTTTCTTCACCAGCTCCTCCAACCAATTGTGCTATGTTGGCTCGAATGGTCACTCGTGCCTTTGCTATTAATTGAATACCATCCGCCGCTACAGCTGCCACTGATGGCGTATTGATTACCTTCGGATTCACTGAAAACTGCACCGCTTCGAACACATCTCTTCCGGCCAGATCAATTGCTGTTGCCTGACGAAAAGAAAGAGCAATATTCGCTTTATCGGCTGAAATTAATGCTCGAATCACTTGCGGCACATTTCCTCCGGCTAGGTAGTGTGTTTCCAAATCTTGAGTCTTAAGTTTTCTCCTATTCGTTTCTTCCTCCCCCTCTTGAATAGTTAATCCCGCTTTTGTTGCCGTAATCAGCGCGTTAACAATATTAGATGGAGGAACCTTTCTGATTCGCATGAAGACCAACTCCAACAGCCCCACTCGAACCCCTGAGAAAATCGCCGTAATCCATAGATTAACTGGAACAAAATAAAGAAAGGTGAAGAAAAAGATTATCCCTCCAATCACCAATACTATTAACATCATGCTATCATCCATCACTAAATTAATTAACAGGTTGTACAAATATTTTTTTGCCTTCTACTCGAAGCACCTCAATTTCAACATTTTCTTCGACAAATCCGCCGTTTGATCTGACTTCCATTTCATCATTGTCGAAAAGTGCTTTTCCAACTGGTTTCAATGAAGAAGCAGTCATCCCTTTCATTCCAATTTCAGGTAATTCTTTGTCATCATTCACACGCCCCTTCATAGTATTCTTTAGTGAAAATCGCTCCCAAGATCTATTCTTAAAAGAAAGATAGAAAAGGAGAATTGTTGCAAGCAAACTACCTATTAAGGTGAATGTTCCAACCGTGTTTCCAAAGGACGCATAGCTTTGGAAAACACCATATCCCAGACTCAAAAACCCAAGAATCCCAACTACCGTAGTGCCCGGCACAAAAATAATTTCAGCAATTAGAAGGACAATCCCGAGAAGGATAAATAAAGCAATTGGTAACCAATCCATAAATTAATAGGCTTTAGCAAATAATACTCGCTGAGATGAGGGCTTACCCGTAAAGATACATTTTCCCTCCTCTCTTTTAGCATCTAAGGGGATGCATCTGATCGTCGCTTTGGTTGCTTCTTTGATTTGGTTTTCTGTTTCCGACGTACCATCCCAATGGGCATACACAAAGCCTCCTTTCTCAACCGATTCCCTGAACTCATCCAAAGAATTTGTTGTGTGTGTATTTGCTTCTCTAAATGCATGCGCTTTCTTGAAAATATTCTCTTGCATTTCCTTGAGTAGAGCCTCAATGAAATCAACGGCCATATCTGTAGCGATTACTTGCTTTTCTTTGGTATCTCGTCTGGCTATTTCAATTGTACCATTTTCCAGGTCCCTTTGGCCAATAGCTATTCTTACAGGGACTCCTTTCAGTTCATATTCAGCAAATTTCCACCCTGGCTTGTGGGTGTCTCGATTGTCATATTTCACTGAAATGCCTTTCGTTCTTAAATCCTTCATTAGACTTTCCGCCAAAACACTAACTTCCGCCAGTTGCTCATCTCCCTTATAAATAGGTACTATCACAACCTGATTAGGCGCCAATTGCGGGGGCAATACCAACCCATCGTCATCTGAGTGAGCCATGATTAACGCTCCCATAAGGCGAGTGCTCACACCCCAGGAGGTTCCCCATACCAATTCTTCTTTGCCCTCTTTTGTGGCAAACTTTACGTCAAAAGCTTTCGCGAAATTCTGACCAAGAAAGTGAGAAGTTCCTGCTTGTAATGCTTTGCCGTCTTGCATGAGTGCTTCGATACAATAGGTATCCACAGCACCGGCAAATCGCTCGCTCTCTGTTTTCACTCCTTTAATCACCGGCATGGCCATATAATTTTCTGCAAAGTCGGCATAGACGTTAAGCATCTGCATCGTTTCATCCTTGGCTTCTTGCTCATTTGCATGGGCGGTATGGCCCTCTTGCCACAGAAATTCAGCGGTGCGTAGAAATAATCGCGTTCGCATTTCCCAACGAACCACATTTGCCCATTGGTTAATTAGCAAGGGCAAATCACGATAGGATTGAATCCATTTTTTATATGAATCCCAAATTACCGTTTCTGACGTAGGACGG
>JAAEPI010000779.1 GCA_024232835.1 Cytophagales bacterium | reverse complement strand
ATGAAGGAGAAACACCTTTGAAATATCTGTATAGCAGTACTCATCAATACTATTTTTGAAAGGTTTCAGTTTGGAGAAAACCATTTCCGAAGTTCCTCCCGTCCCTGCCCCAATTTCAAGGATTCTCAAACCGGTATTGGAATCAAGTTGAATTCTTTGTTGTAGATACGAAACGACAGCGCTTGCCAGCACTTCATTATAATAATCAGATATTGTATTGTTTTTGTATATCCCCTCGACTTTTTCTACTGATGAGTTGGGAAAGATTATATCTGTTGCCAAAATCCGGCCTCGCAAAATTTCCGGTAGATTCTTAAAGCAGTCGTGAATCAGAGTAACCTGTGCTTTGTATTCAGGATATTGACAATACTTCTCCTTCTCTAATTGCCAGCCACGTAATACCGCTTCTGTATTAATCGTTTTATAATCACTAATTACGCCATCTTTTATTGTGAGATATTTTCCTGAAGAAAGGATTTTCAGGCACTCATGCCACCACCCTGTATATTTATCCACTATTCCACACTGCCTTTGAAGATTGGATACTGTTTTAGATTCTCCTTGTAGAACAGATTGCATCAAGGGATCAAGATGACAAAAAAGTAACTCCGTTAGCCGCTCTTCAAACTCATTCCACTGGGAACCACCAAGGCTTGGTATCTGTTCTTGGAGTTCCTCAATATGGCATTCGACAGATTTAGTATGCTGAAAAGTTGCGCGCCTTGCTATATGTATCAACTCTTCTTGATTACAATTCATCATTGATTGAACAGCGGGTGATGCCTTGAGACAGAGAATCTGATTGATTTCTCCTTGCTCTAATATGTTGATAAATTGCTCAAAACACTCAAATCCATTTTGATCTTCTATGAAGCCTACATTCTGTACCCTTAATCCCTTTTCCATTGAGGATTTCCAAAAACCCCAATTAATCGTTCCAACCGGGAATGGACTAACACCCTTGAGAGATTGAATAAATGAATCGGTGAAAGTTATTCCAGCAGCATAAGCAGAGTGCCGTGAAGCACCGGAAAAAGAGTAGGCCTGACCGGAAGAGAAATAGCAGATAAAATCCAAGGACTCTTTTGCAAGAACAGTGTAAAAATTCAGGCTCCCCCTGGTTTTTACTTCCAATATATCTCTAAACTCCATTTCTGTCGTTTGTTCAATGGAATTTTCAGGGTTAAATACAAGCCCGGAGAAGATAGCTCCATGAAGCCTGGAATATTGTTCCTTAATAGTTTGTACTGCCTGCTTCAGTGAATCGAGATTCGTTACATCGGCTTGAACATATACCACTTTTTCTCCAAATTCTCGAAACTTCTCACGTGCAGTCTCTATTTTTTCGGAATTCTCGAAACTTCTCCCGATCCAGATAACGGAAGCTTGATATTTCTTGATCAGATTGTGAGTGATAACTTGACCAACAGTACCACTTCCACCTACTATAAGATAGACTCCTTCTCGCCTAATACCTGATAACGATGTAGTATCCCAATTCAATGTATAAAATATCTGCCGATATCTTTTTCCCAATTGAAGTTTGATCACCTCCCCTCGATTAGAAGCAGGTTCATGAACTATGAGTGACAATAGGTTTGTCTGAGATTGTGGACTACCTAAATCTTCTGAATATAGATCTATATTTCTCACACCAAACCGATGATTCCCCTGTGCAAGGGAGTAGGCCAGGCCATGAATCCCTGCTCCTTTGGGTTGAGTTGTTTGATGATGAATTGAATAGTTATTCAGTGTTAGAAAATATGAATCAATAGTACTATCGGTTTTTTTGCTCTCGTTTAGACACTTTACAAGACGCAACATTTGAATCTCACTCTTCTCTTGACTATCCACCAGTTCCTTCATTGAGATAGGATATGACCGTCTTTGATCCATTGAGAGAAAATAGAAACAATCAATGTTGTCGATCTTCTCTAAGCAGGTCTGAAATGCTGTTTTATCATGAATATCACAGAACCACTCGTGTTCTGACACTTGTTTGGTCCGGTCTGCTAACCTGATTACTATAACTTTAGAAGTTTTGTCCCTTTCATAATAGTGCCTGATTGTATTTTCAAACTGATGCGAATCTTCATGACAAATAACTAAAATAACCTTATGGATACTCATCGATTTCTCGGTCTTGAACGGCACCTCCTCCCATTTAGGGATATAGGCCATTCCATTCCATGAGGTTTCAGTCATTTCCGGTATTGATGATGCTACCGAAGGAACTATAGCGTGTGTAATAGAAGTAAAGAGATCCAATCCCCGCATTTTAACACAGATGTTTCCTTGCTCGTCACAGAGGTCGATGTCTAGTTTCTGGACTTTATCTGATAGTGTACTGCCGTCCGAGTAGCGTACCCAGGCGTACATTTCAGATGAGCAAAGACCTAAAACCTCAAGAGATTTCAGGACATAGGGTAGCGATGGTTTTAATTGTACCTCGTTACCATCTACTAATTCACCATTCTTAAGAACCAATCCGATAGATGATTGAAGTGCTGCATCCATCAAACTTAGATGAAGGAGATATTCATCCAGTGTGTCATGAACAGTTGATGGAATATATAGTTCTGCCAGAAGCTGATTTTCTCCTATAAATATTTCCTTGATCCCACGGTACCCTTCTCCATAATCTATTCCCATTACTTGGAAGGTCTGGTAGCAGGTCTCAGGATTTAATAATCCCTTATTCATTTCAGATTGCAGGTTCTTTATATCTAGTACCGGATTTTCTTCGCTTGCCTT
>JAAEPI010000778.1 GCA_024232835.1 Cytophagales bacterium | reverse complement strand
TTACTCATTCTAATACAACTCCAAAAGTTTTGAGAATAGTTGCAGAATTGATGGAGTGTGGTGCTGAGAGTGCAAATATTAGTCATGCAATTTATGATTCTAACTCTCTTAACCGTTTGAGATTTTTAGGGTTTGCACTGAATGAACTGTTAGTTGTAAATGAGGAAATGAAAGTTGCACATTTTGCTCTCCCGATGGAAGTATTTGATAGATACGAGCTAAAAAAAGGTGATACAGAGGGATTAGTTAATCATGCCCTATCGATCGATGGGGTTGCTGCCGCCGCGCTGTTCAAAGAAACAGAGGATGAGATAAAAATATCTTTTCGGTCGTTTGGAGAAATTGAAGTGAATAAATTTGCGGAAAAATACTTCGAAGGGGGTGGACATAAAAATGCAGCTGGTGGTCACACATTTGATTCACTCAAAGATACGGTTGCCAAGTTTGAAGAGTTGATTAATCAAAACGTTTTAGGAACGAAATAAATATTTAAGAATGAAGATTTTGAAGTTGATAGGAGGAGTCGGGATTTTAAGCTATTTGACTTTTTTGATAGCCTGCAGTTCTGACCCCTTAGTTGACCCCTTTGATCCTGAAGAACAGCTTGAAATAGATATTGACATAATTGAGACATATCTAGCTGATAATGGATATACTGATTATGATACGCTTGAATCAGAGGTTCGGGTAGTCATCCTTGAGGAGGGAACTGGTGATCTTATTGAATGCAATGACATTATTCAATATGAGTACATTGGTAAGCATACGAGTGATATCATTTTTGATACGTCTATTGAGCAACTGGCTTATGACCAAGATGTTGCGAATACGATTGATACAACCTATCAAACAGATGATAATGGGGATTTCGTCTTAGTTGATGGTGAAAAAGTGCTAGAAACCATTAATTATAAAGAAGACTATTCCCCTGCGTATTCTTCCACAAGAACGTATGAGCCTTTTATTACCACACATAGCCAAGGAGGTTGGTATATTCTACAAACCAATAACATTACTGGCTTCAAAGTAGGTGTTCATCAGATTCTTGATAAAACTAAAGTTGGCGGCCGTGGCTTAATTCTCATGCCCTCCAATACTGGATACGGGACCACAGGTACATTTGGAATCGAACCCAATACCGTCCTGATTTTCGAAATTCTTCCAGTTCGAAAACGATAACATTTTCAGAATCTATGTTGTGGCTAAATCTTCGGTCCCAGCGTACATCTCATACTTACAAAACTGGCATTCAAGGGGGCCATTAAATAATATTTCTTTTTTGGACGGTCTTAGCCGTATTGCTCTTAGTGCTTCAAAATTTGAGCTAAGAAACCAGGCGTCCCAGCCATCAAAATCCTTTTTGAGCTTGTCTCCTATTCGGCCATAAAATTCTACCATGCCATCACCTCCTATTCGCTCTCCATACGGCGGATTGGAGATAATCATCCCTTTCTTTGACTCTGGTGGAAGCTTTAAAAAATCATACTTCATTATGTCAAATCCCTGGCCCAGATTAAGTATTTTAGTGCTCCCCTTTACCAGTTTGATATTTTGATTGTCTATGTCAGAGGCAGATATATTTATTCTTGTTCGTCCTCTCTTGGCAGTCGATTCCATCTTTACTCTATTCCAAAGAATCGCGTTGAAATTGGACCAATTCATAAATCCAAAATCATTTCGGAGGATTTGAGCAGGAATTCCCTTCCCTAACATGGCAGCCTCAATGGCAATCGTGCCGCTACCGCACATGGGATCAATCAAAGGTATTGAGGCATTCCATTCAGAAATCTTGAGTAGTCCTGCCGCTAGCACTTCATTCAACGGCGCATGATGGCCTCCTTCTTTTCTATAACCTCTTTGATTGAGAGTTCTTCCCGAGCTATCGATTGAAATTGTATATTGATCCTTGTAACCATGCAGATTCAACAGTAAATCTGGATTGTCCTTGTTGACGGATGGTCGCTTTCCGGTTTTCTCCCTAAAATAATCGACGATTGCATCTTTCATTTTAAGTGAGGCAAACTGCGAATTAGCTATGCTTGCATCTCTGGTAATCGCATTGTCAATGGCAAATGTTTGTCTCAATTCCAGATGGGTTGACCAATCAAATGACTTGATCTGATCATACAATTCACGTTCATTCTTCGCAAGAAAAGAATGAATCGGGAGCAAAATACGGAGTGCTGTTCGAAGATTATAATTAGCCTTGTACACAAACGCCAAATTTCCCTCACAAGAAACTGCCCTCCTTAACTTTTTAATCTTCTCCCCACCTAGTTCTTCGATTTCATCAGCGAGACAGTCCTCTAAGCCATGAAGTGTTTTTATTACTAATTCCAAATTCTTCTAATTTGGGAACAAAGTTATTCATAAAATAATCTGAAAAATCAATCAAGTACCTCGGAGCAATCCCACGAGGCATAAATTCGGAAACATATTTCTTCATTCGATGCAAGCATCGATCAATAAAACCCACTTGTGAGATTCAATATAATGTAACCCGAACGGGAAATTTTCAGCAAAATTTTTCATCAATCAATTTCCAAATCATCTCATCAGTGCATCGATCAATAACCTACCTTTGCAGCCAATTTTGAAATCGATATGTCACTGACTGACCAAATAGCCAAGCGTAGAACTTTTGGAATCATTGCCCATCCGGATGCTGGGGGAACCACATTGACTTTCAGTTTAATCATTATTGCAATAGCATGACAGAAATAAGGAAGACAAGTTTTTCTACAAACATTAAGGTCATCAGTTCTGGACTGTTTGCTTGGACATTGTTTGTCTTTAGCCTTTTGAAGCTTTCAATAATATACACGTCTAATCCTGAGGTTTCATTTTTAATTACCTATGAGGTTTCTGGGATTGTTTTTTTACTCTATTTCTATGTCTATCTTAAAAATAGATTCAGTCTTTGGTATTTTTTTTCTTTAGTGGTCTTGTTCAACACTAGCATTTATTTGTTGAGCCTTATTTATGATGTATTGATTTTGTTGAAGGTGAGTGGCTTAAATCCATATCTCTTTCTAGTCGCATCTGTGATCAATGTAGTTTGTGCAGTTATAACCTATTCCATTTTGATGGCGATATCCAAAAGAAGCAGAAGGTGAAACCACATATTATCATTTTGATTTTGATGTCTCTGGCCTTTATTCCGGAGGTAATCATGGTTTATAATTTTATGGCCAATTCTACAGCAAGTAGATTGCCTAAAATCACAATTCGCTCAAATTTTGTGATTGTGGGTATTTCTGTAATTCTAATGGGCATTGTGATACTTTACGATGTTAATTACCTAAAATACAAGAGACCAATACCCTACAGCGATTGGCGTGAAATTGACTGGTCGGATTTTCGAGCTATTAAGCGTCCGACACTAACATTAAACGGCAGTCAAAACTTCGCATATATTTCTACAGAAATTAAAATGTCCTTTGCTCAAAATTCAGCAGTTAATATAGTTACCTATTTTCACCCATCACGGTCCTATACTTTTAGTCAAAATATTACTGGAGATAATTTACTTAGACACGAAATGTACCATCTACATATTACCGAATACCATTCTAGACTATTGAGGATGGAAGTCTCTAATCTTAAAAATCCAGACAAAGCAATTATCAAAGAACTATATAATGACATTTGGGAAAAGGAAGGCCAAATGCAATTTGAATACGATGACTACACGTACCACGGATTTATTTTGGGGTATCAGAGAAAATGGCAAGATAAAATTGACAGTTCACTAATTAGTTTGAATACTTTTGCCAAAAGAACGATAAATTACTAGTTCATGAAGTCAATTTCATCGACACTACTGCTAATATTTTTTATCCTTTTTGTTGGTTGCAGTACCAACAATACAGTTGAACGCTATCGCTTGGACAAGCGTTTTTGGACTCCAAAAGATTACGAAAAAATATTAGCAGACATTAAATATGATTATGAGGGAACAACAAAACCATCATATTCAAATCAAGAATTAGTGATGGTTTATAAAAAACTAGTTGATCATGAGAATTTTTTGATTGTCATAAATGATGATGAACTAGGCGTAAATCACAGATCAGACTTTGCTTCTGAGATGTTTAAAGTGTCCAACAGAATGTCTAACATCTATTATGACGTTAATCGAGAGGACAAATTGGTTTATCCTCTGGAAATGATTGAGATATCGCATTTTGGATTGGATTTACAATCTCACTATTTCCGACTGGGGAATGAGGCGATTATACAAAACGCCGATGATCCAGAAGCGAATCAGATAAAGAAGTTGTTAAAAAGCAACATTCAAGTGTTGATTAGTAATTATAGTGCCTATCTGGATTTTGTTAAACAAGAGGACTCTTTTAGTGAAGATGAGCTTTCGGAATATGTTAAGGGGTTCGAGTTGTATTTTGAGCCTTTAGTTGAGAAGTATCCAGAAGCTAATTTCAATAAAATTGTAACAAAACTTGATGCGATGAGCAAAAAAGCACAAAGTGAGACTCTGCTAAAAGCTTTGCAAAAATTGAGAGTGCAACTAACCCCAGAGATCGAAGAGACCTTGGAGTAGAGACTTCTTAATCCATTCTCTTAAGTCATTTGCTTGCATACCTTTGCAGCCAATTTTGAAATCGATATGTCACTGACTGACGAAATAGCTAAGCGTAGAACTTTTGGAATCATTGCCCATCCGGATGCTGGAAAGACCACCTTGACGGAGAAACTACTTCTATTTGGTGGTGCTATCCAAACAGCAGGAGCAGTGAAGTCCAACAAGATCGATATGGGCACTCGCTCGGACTGGATGGATATAGAAAAGCAGCGAGGAATTTCTGTAGCTACTTCGGTGATGGGGTTTGAATATAAAAATCTCAAAATTAATATCCTCGACACACCTGGTCACGCAGATTTTGCAGAAGACACCTATCGTACCCTAACGGCCGTTGACAGTGTAATTATGGTCATCGATTGTGTAAAAGGTGTGGAAGGACAGACAGAGAAGCTCATGGAAGTTTGTCGGATGAGGAATACTCCGGTGATTTGCTTTATAAACAAACTAGATCGTGAAGGGCAAGACCCGTTTGATTTACTCGATGAGATAGAACAAAAATTAAACATTAAGGTTCGACCAATGAGCTGGCCTATTGGTATGGGTAAATCCTTACGGGGCGTTTACAATATCTACGAGAACAACCTAAACCTCTACGAAGCGAAAGCTCAAAAACTGGTAAACGATGTGGTTGAGATCAATGGGATTGATGACCCTAAAATTGACGAGCAACTACCAGAATCAGCAGTAGCAGAATTGAGAGAAGAAATCGAACTTGTGAATGGTGTATATGATGAGTTTGATTCGGAGGCTTACCTGAGCGGAAAAGTTGCTCCAGTCTTCTTTGGTAGTGCAGTGAACAACTTTGGCATTCGCGAGTTGTTGGATTGCTTCACGGAAATTGCACCACCACCAGTTCCTAGATTCACAGATGATCGTGAAATCAAACCCTCTGAAGATAAGTTTTCTGGATTTATTTTTAAGATTCATGCAAACATGGATCCCAAGCATAGGAATCGGATAGCCTTTGCTAGAATATGCTCTGGCAAGTTTCAACGAGGTAGTAATTACTACCATGTACGCCATGACAAGAAAATCCGATTTTCAAACGCAACGGCATTTATGGCCCAACAAAAAGAGACAGTAGATGAAGCCTGGCCCGGAGATATTGTCGGGCTTTATGATACCGGAAATTTGAAAATTGGGGATACCCTCAACGAAGGTGAAAAAGGGATCTACAAAGGAATTCCCAGCTTCTCGCCAGAACTGTTTAAAGAGGTAATCAACCTTGATGCAATGAAATCCAAGCAACTCGAGAAGGGATTAGCACAATTGATGGACGAAGGAGTTGCACAATTATTTACTTATGAAATGGGTGCTAGAAAAGTGGTAGGCACTGTTGGCGCCTTGCAGTTTGAAGTATTGCAACATCGTCTCCTGAATGAGTATTCTGCCAAGGTACAATTCGCTCAAGTTAATATTTTCAAAGCATGCTGGATTGGTGGTGAAGACTCGGCCATCGACGCTTTTGTGAAAGATAAATACAGACATATAGCGAAGGATAAAGAAGGAAAACTTGTGTTTATGGCAGAAACCAAAGCTTGGTTACAAATGGTGGAGGAGAATTTTCCTAATGTTAAATTTCATTCAATTAGTGAATTTTGATCTTGACAATTAAAACATGAAATCAGGATTTGCATTCTTTTTCATTAACTGCTAACCAATATAATTCGAATTTGAAGGATAAAACATAGGGCACACAACCCCAGTAAAAATAGATTTCAAGGAATGCCTTCAGAGAATTAAGAGAGACGTAATTCAGGTGTGGTTTAGGAAGAAGGTATTTGATAGAATGAAGTAATGCATATACCGTTATGGGAATCCTTGGGTATTTAAGATAGCTCGATCGACAGTGAGAACATGAATCACATTTAACATTATCGAGATGCACTGCATCTGCGGCAGATTTCAAATTTCCGTATCCCATTGGTCAGTTCATTATGAGTTTTAAGGAATTCATTTGAATTAAGAATTTCCATTAATGACTGCTTATGTAGATTCCCGAAAGTAACTTGATTGTTACAGTCGTAACAGCACAGACATATGTGTCCGAAGCAATTGATGGTAATATCCCGCAATGTTGCAAAACAGGACAAACTCAAATCAATAGGCTTTCTTGTGTATATGCTTTCTCTGTCATCAAGGGTTGAATAAAAACGTGGTAAGGAATATTAGTTTCCATGCTCCTCAACCGATAGTACTCTTTCTTATTATAGACAGAGACAATTATTCTCCAAATCTTTAATGACTCAAATCGATTCAGTTCTTCTTGAAATAAGTATGAACCATTTGTAAGAATCATAATTTTGGCATCAGGTAATACCTTGTTCACATATTGAATATACGAGAACAATCTCTCCTTGTTAATCATGGGTTCATTATATCTATGAAACGTAACGAATCCACCATATTCATGATCGACGAGTTCATCAATGACCTTATGAACAATACGTTTATCAAGTATCTCCGACTCCTTATATTAACCCGACGGAACTAAACAATGATAGAACCCTTCCATATCATGCTGATTGTCAAGGTTTTGCTAAAAATAAAAATTACGAACAATACACGTCTAGTTAATAACATGATATGGGGCACTTATCATGTATGCTGGTATAATTACAGGTGTTCGAAATTTCAAACGATATACGCTTAATGCTCCTTTCTATTCCATCCTGTATATCAGCATCTACTTCTGGCACTTCTTCCGACCCCTTATTTCTTGATTTAAAGAACTGTACCAATCTGATTAAACTAAAAGGAGATAAATCTTTTGCAAAGTTTAAAAGATGGCTCATTAAAAACCTGAGAACAAGCCCATAAAAAAATAAGAATGGCGAAATGAGCTTTGAAAATAGCCTTCTCTCGATTTACCACTTTTCTCCACAAGGGTCTTAGCCATGATAATGGTAGGAAATTTTGAAAAAGCAAAGATAGGACATATCTAACTTCGTACTTTTGCGCGCGCAATGAGCAAACCCAAAATACTATACGAAGACAACCACCTACTGATCCTTGAGAAGCCAAATAACTGGTTGGTTCAGGGTGATCAAACAGGTGATGGCACGCTCACAGACTGGGGAACAGAATACATTCGAAGAAAATACAATAAGTCTGGAAATGTGTTTTGTCAACCATGTCACCGCTTGGACAGACCTGTTGGAGGGGTGATTGTTTTTGCTCGTACGTCTAAAGCGCTGGAGCGAATGAATAAATTGTTTCGCGATGACGAAATAGAAAAAACATATCTCGCACAAGTCCAAGGGGTGCCCAAACAAGACACAGGCACGTTGGTTCATTGGTTGGAAAAAGATGAGCAACGTAACACTGTAAATGCCTACGACAAGCAAAAAGGTAAATCGAAACGTGCTGAATTGAGCTACTCGCTCATGGCAACAATCAATGGTACCTCGCTTCTAAAAATTAAGCCGGTGACTGGCCGCTCACATCAGATTCGTGTACAGATGAGAAAACTAGGCTGCTCGATCAAAGGAGATTTGAAGTACGGCTACCCGCATCCTAACAAAGACAAGAGCATCAACTTGCATGCTTACCAATTAGCCTTCACTCACCCCGTGAAAAAAGAAAAAATCGCCTTCACATCTCGGCCTGACTGGTCGGAATTTAACCATTTTATTAAATGAGCTGGATAGAAAAATTAAAAGAAAAATGGGACATATCAAGCCAGTGGCAGTTTGTCATTATCCTGATTGTTTTTGCTTGCACCGGAACGACAGTTGTGTTAATAAAGAAGCCTCTGATCGCCTTATTATTTGAAGGTGGAGTGCGACCAATGTGGTTTCAAATCACCTATTGGGTACTGATTTTACCAATTTACAATGTCTTTTTGTTGTTCTATGGATTTGTTTTTGGTCAGTTTGCATTTTTTTGGAGATATGAAAAGAAAATGATAGGTCGCTTCTCACGAAAAAAAAATGCAGACAAAGAGTGAAGCGATAAAGCAAATGAATACGTGGGGTTTTGATCAAACGCCCTTTCTTTTTTTTACAGATTTTCTCGGAGAGCAGATTTGGCTAAGTCCATTCGATGAAATTAACCCGAGTGAGCTAAGCTACAATTTTAACGGAGTATCGAATACACAGGATCAATTCGATAAAACCACAATTCGGTTAGAAAAATCCACAATATCAATCGAAGAATTTAAAACAGCTTTTGATCAAGTCGTAAAAGCCATCAACTATGGTGATTCGTTTTTAACAAATCTCACTTTTCAAACGCCCATTCAGATTTCAGGATCACTCAAGGAGATTTATCAATCAGCAAAAGCCAAGTACAAGATTAGATTTAAGGATGAATTTGTCTGCTTCTCGCCCGAAACCTTCGTCTATATTCAGGACAATACGATTCGATCATTCCCAATGAAAGGAACCATCGATGGGTCATTGCGAAATGCTCGGGAAGCTATCCTCAAAGATCCAAAAGAGATGGCTGAGCACGTGACTATTGTAGACTTGATCAGAAACGATTTGAGCAGGGTGGCCACCAAAGTACGAGTTGAACGATTTCGATACATCGATGAAATCAAAACAAAAGAAGGCAGTCTGCTACAAGTCAGTTCGGAAATTGTAGGTGAATTGCCTTCTGATTGGAAGTTGCAAGTAGGAGACATCCTTTTCAACCTCCTTCCAGCAGGGTCGATCAGCGGTGCGCCAAAACCGAAAACATTGGAGATCATAGAAAAAGTAGAAACATACGACCGAGGTTTCTACACAGGCGTTTGCGGTCTATTTGATGGTAGAACTTTGGATACTGGGGTGATGATACGGTTTATTGAAAAACAAGATGATAAATTCTTTTTCAAGAGTGGAGGTGGCATAACGGCATTCAGTGACACGGAAAAGGAGTATCAAGAATATCAAGACAAGATTTATATTACGACTCCATGAAGACTTTTAAAAGTCACGGCTTTAGTTAATTTGTGCAGATGATGAAACAATTCTTTCTTTTAGTCAGTTTTCTTCTCATTCTTTCATTGCAATTGAAGGCTCAAAATGCTATTTCAACAAATGCTCGAAATGGTAATTCCTTTGTTTCCTGGGGGTGGAATTGGGGTGCTTATAGTAAGT
>JAAEPI010000777.1 GCA_024232835.1 Cytophagales bacterium | reverse complement strand
ATAGAAAAAGTCACTCCAGAGATGGCTGAGGGTCCGCTGATACATTATATCCCACACCACTGTGTTATCCGTCCAGACAAAGCCACCACCAAGTTGCACATCGTTTATGATGCTTCGGCCAAACCCAATAAATTGGCACCTAGTCTCAACGAATGCTTGTACAGAGGACCAGTTATGCTACCTGATCTTTGTGGGCTGCTTTTACGTTTTCGACTCTATCCAATCGTTTTGCTGAGCGACATTGAAAAGGCATTTTTACAAGTTGGCCTTCAGAGTCAGGAACGTGATGTCACTCGCTTTCTATGGTTGAAAGATCCTTCCAAACCTGACGTTCACAACAACATAGAAACTTTTCGGTTTTGTCGCGTTCCTTTTGGTGTGATTTCCAGTCCATTCCTATTGGCTGCCACAATTAAATATCATCTCTTGAAGACTGGTACTCCTGACGCGCTGCAGATCTTGTCCAACATTTATGTAGACAATGTTCTTATTGGCAAATCGACGGCTGAGGAAGCATATAAATTCTATCAGACGGCCAAAAGTCTTTTTAGTAGTGCTTCTATGAATCTACGAGAATGGTGCTCCAACAGCTCTTCATTCATGGACAAGGTGCCTCAAGAGGACAAGATTTCAGCGATTCCTACAAAGGTTTTGGGAATTATTTGGGATTACAGAATGGATACTGTTGCCATGCCATGTCACAAGCTGAAAAACCTCACAGTTTCTACCAAACGACATCTGATTCAAGCGATGGCCAGCGTCTTTAATCCCCTTGTGGACTTTTTGCTCCAGTACTCATGCCAGTTAAACATTTCTTTCAAGTCTTGTGGTTGGAAAAACTCAAGTGGGACGATCCGTTGGATGAAAAATACCTAACTCAGTGGGAAGAAATGAGAAATGATCTGCAACTGATTGAAACAAAGCATATTTCTAGACATATACCAATTGATGATACGGCAACCCATGAGCTCCACTGTTTTACTGATGCCTCGTCAAAGGTTTATGCGGCTTGTGTTTATATCAAGTCCACCACAAGCAACAATTCAACCTGTCACCTTCTTTTTTGCAAGTCGCGATTGGCTCCCATCAAGACTATTTCCATTCCTCGTTTAGAGGTTGTTGGCCGCATTCATTGGCATCAAAGTTCTACAGTTCGTTTGTAGGGAAATCCAGTTACCAATTCAACGCAAATACTTATGGTCAGATTCAAGTTGCGTTCTCAACTGGATCAATACAACCAAGCCATTACCCCGCTTTGTTGAAAATAGAATCCGACAGATTAAGGCGTGTAAAGAGGTCTCCTTTCGATACATTCAAAGCTCTGCGAATCCTGCCGACATACCAACTCGTGGATGTTCAACTTCGGCACTCATGGGTTCTCAGTTATGGTGGCATGGTCCAGAATGGTTGAATACTGACAGAGAAAAGTGGCCAATAGAAAGATTTATTGCGCGTCGAGAAGAGGAAGAAGCCGTTGAACGAGAGGAAGAAGCCGTTGAAGCCGCTGCTTTGGTCAAATCTACGTCCACCAATGAATTCTCCTTCATAATTTCAATCGAGAAATTTTCTTCTCTTTACAAGTTGCAACGAGTTGTTAGTTGGGTCCTCAGATTTATCACCTTGTGCCGATCCCAAGCCAAGCCACCACAACCTGCGTTGTTGACAGTTCAAGAATTGAAACGAGCCGAAATCTACTGCATCAAATTCATTCAACAGAAACATTTTTCCTGCATTATGAAGCACATGAAACAGGGTCACTTCTCAGGGCAGCCTACTTCACTTCAACTTTTCATCGACGATGAGGGAGTGCTACGATGCCATGGACGATTTGAAAATTCAGTCCTTCCATTCTCCTGCAACAACCCAATCCTTTTGCCGTCAAATGAGTATTACACTGAACTTGTCATTTACGACGTTCATGTAAAGCTGGATCATGCGGGAGTTCAGCATACTCTTTCACAAATCAGACGGCGATTTTGGATTCAAAAGGGACGTGCCTTCGTACAAAAGGTCTTGAACAAGTGCACTCTTTGTCGTTTACATGAAAGTAAACCACTAGCGTCTCCAATATTTCCGCCTTTGCCATATGAACGAATCACAAGAAGCTTGCCATTTACATACTCTGGAGTCGACTACGCCGGGCCACGCTATATGCAAGAATTCCGGAATGGGGAAAAGGTTTCGGTGAAGAGATGGATCTGCCTCTTCGTTT
>JAAEPI010000776.1 GCA_024232835.1 Cytophagales bacterium | reverse complement strand
CCTGACCGAAGTGTGGTCATTCCGTCCGTGTCCTTCGGAATGGCCAATGTGGTCCATAATCTTCCAAAAAAGAAAGGCAAAATTATCGTTGTGGAAGGACAATTTCCGAGTAACATATATCCCTGGACATCTTTAAAAGATCGTGGATATGAGGTAGAGATAGTCTCAGCTCCTGACGGAATCCAAAAGGGCAAAAAATGGAATGAAAAAGTCGAAAAGGCCATTACTGAAGAAACAGTGTTATTGGCCATTGGGCATGTACATTGGGCCGATGGCACCCTGTTTGATTTAAAAAGATTTAGGGAGAAACTAGATGACGTTGACGGTTTGTTAATCATCGACGGTACACAGTCAGTAGGTGCACTTCCTTTCGATATTGAGGAAATAAAGCCAGATGCGCTAATATGCGCGGGATACAAATGGCTAATGGGGCCATACAGCATAGGGCTCGCCTACTATGGAAAGGTGTTTGACGGGGGCAAACCAATAGAAGAAAATTGGATCAATCGGGAGAATAGTGATGATTTTGCGGGGCTCGTCAATTACGAAGAAAACTATCGCAAGGGGGCGCTGCGCTATGAAGTAGGGGAGCACAGCAATTTTATTATGATCCCAATGATGATTGAGGCCATCAAACAAGTATTAAAATGGACACCTAAGGGCATTCAGGAGTATTGTGATGCATTGATGAGTCAGGCAATTAGACAAGCTGCTGAGTTGGGTTTTGAATCAGAGGGAAGAGAATTCAGAGCTACTCACATATTTGGGTTACAGTTGCCATCAACTATTGAGCCTGCCAAGGCCATGAGAATCTTTAAAGAAAGAAAGGTGAGCGTATCCTTAAGGGGCCAAATTATCCGAGTGGCACCACATGTCTATAATGATGAAGTAGATGTAAAGAAGTTCTTACGAGCAATTAAACAGATTACTGATATCTAATCAATATTCTTTTTTGCCTTTTCTTTTCTTGCGTTCACATACATCAATGCACTCACAAAGGCGATCAATCCAATAGCGATATACAGAAAGAGGTTTACCCCGTCAGTTGCAGCAGAATTCGTTAATTCAAACATTTATTACTCGTTTTGGTTTAAACATGGTCTTTCTTGTGATTACTCACCTTTTCATTTGGAAGTATCCAAACGCAAGCAATCGATAAAACAAACAAAAATCCAATAATGTAAATCATTGCCATGTCAGTCCAGTTTTAGTTTTAGCAAATATAATCGGGTGTATGAAGGTTCAAAACAATTTCGCCATTAAACATGTCCTTGATCAAGCATCGCATCCCCAACTTTTACAAATCCCGCAATGTTTGCTCCTTTCACATAATCAATATAGCCATCACTTTCTTTGCCGTGGCGAACACAATTGTCATGGATTTGTGTCATAATTTGCTTGAGCTTATTGTCCACTTCGTCTCTAGACCAATGCAACCGCTGTGAATTCTGAGCCATCTCAAGTCCTGATGTCGCAACTCCACCTGCGTTGGATGCCTTACCCGGGCTATACAATATTTTCTTCTCTCGGAAGTACTCAACTGCATCTGGCGTAGTTGGCATATTCGCTCCTTCAAACACCCCTTTTGCTCCATTTTTCACCAGTTCTTTTGCATCTTCAAGATTAAGTTCGTTTTGCGTGGCGCAGGGGTAGGCAAAGTCAGCTTTAACTCCCCATGGCGTTTTCCCTGCATGGTATTCCGCACTAGGATATTTTTCAACATATTCTGACATCCTCCCTCTTCGCTTATTTTTTAGCTCCTTTACGAACTCTAGTTTCTCTCTATCAATACCTTCAGGATCATATATGAATCCGCCAGAATCTGATAATGTGATGGCTTTGGCATCAAAATCTAGCAGTTTCTCGACAGTATACTGTGCTACATTGCCACTTCCTGATACCAGACATATCTTCCCCTTGAGCTCATCATTATTTCTGTTCAAGACTTCCTTGCTAAAATAAACGACTCCATAACCAGTCGCTTCAGTCCTCACTAAACTTCCACCGTATTCAATTCCCTTTCCTGTCAGGACCCCTCGGTATTCTCCAGTTATTCTTTTGTACTGACCGAACAGATAACCTATCTCTTTACCTCCAACACCAATATCTCCCGCCGGAACATCTACTGAGGCTCCAATGTGTTTTCTTAATTCTGTCATAAAGCTCTGACAAAACATCATAATTTCACGCTCGCTTTTGCCTTTTGGATCGAAATCACTACCCCCCTTTCCTCCTCCTAATGGAAGGGTAGTTAAGCCATTTTTAAAGACTTGTTCAAATGCCAGAAACTTGAGAATGCTCAAATTTACGGACGGGTGAAACCTAAGGCCTCCTTTGTAAGGTCCAATTGCGGAGTTCATCTGTATTCTAAAACCACGGTTGATTCGATAGTTACCCTTATCGTCAATCCAAGGCACCCTAAAAGTGATCGCACGTTCGGGTTCGCACATTCGCTCAAGAATATTGTATTTCTTATACTTGACGTGCTCCTCCATATAGGGAATAATTGTTTCAGCAACTTCCTTAACGGCTTGCAAAAATTCAGGTTCATGCGGGCTTTTTGCCGTCACTAAATCCATAAATGAGTTTATTTCCTTCTGATGGTTAGACATATGTTGTTGTTTTTTTAGGAAGGTCCGATTTCTTGGGCGACTTCAATATAGTACTTTCTGCGAAAGTAACAATACCTATGGAACGATGAGTGTTTTTTTACCAAAAACTAAACGTTACAATAATCGTTAATTTATCTGATAAGTCGAATTTAGTTGTATAACAAACCACCAATGACATGGCATACAATGAAAATCAAATTTTATTGAAAATGAACGGTCTGAATTCGGACCAAAGAAGTGATGTTGTTCATTTGATGGAAAAGCTGTCTCATTCGAAAAAGAGTAACTAGTCGATCCTTAAAAAGTCATTTGGGGAGGGTTAAATAAACTTTGTTACCAAAAATAAAGTTGGTAGCCTCGGAAAAATCCAGAAATGAGTTCTTTTGAAAAAGGCCAAGAGCTTTCACTTTCAGCTTTTTCATCAACTTCTTAAAATGGAAGGCACTGGCAGCCATGATAAAATTGATTTCATCACCCAATTGACCTTTTAAGAAGTTCTTTGCGACCCTGTGATCATGTTTAGCATGACTGATGATAGGTTTGATGGCCGCCCTTCGCCGACACTGTTTGCGCTTCTTCCTTTCTTGGTTTTGAAGGTATGATTATTTTTGTTTCACCTACCTGATATTAGCCCTTATTGCTCCTGTCAACCGTGGCAGTTTTTGAAGCTGAATTTCTTAAATCAGCCACTTGCTCAAGTACTCTGGGAAGGGTGTGTCCATCATAGGTGTTTTTACCAAAAGTCATGGCTCCAACGATAATGCTTGTGTTTTGCGTTAAGGAGATCGAACCTTTTACTCCATACTCATATTTCTTATGGGCCTTGCCTTTGGCAATACAATACACATCAGGTTCATGAAGACTGTAGATTTTATCCTTACTGTCTTTTTTCTGAGCTAGTACTTGTTTGAAAAGAGCAAGTTTTTCCTCATACAACCCTTCGGGTAGTTTACCTTCCAATTCCCTGACCAGTCTGCCTGCTATGGTCTTTAGTTTACGACTCAAAAGAAAATACGTGGGGGCTAGTATCTTTGGGATATGGAAAAGGACATATTAAAAGAGCTTGTTAAGTTTCAATTTCCTTCAGGAGTGTTG
>JAAEPI010000775.1 GCA_024232835.1 Cytophagales bacterium | reverse complement strand
TTTAATAAATGAAAGTCCCCTTTTGGTAGATGCGGTTAGGGGATTTATAGAGCTTGATCAAGTTGCCTATCGACTGGGGCTATTAAATAAAACACAGTCTTTTGCGACACAAATTCCATGGTGGCCACTTATTACGGTTCTTGGGACAGATACTCTTGATAAATCAAATTTCCTAAAATCATATCTTGGTGATTCAATAGTAGAAGATGAGTCACAAGATAGTGATGAGAAATTTACTGTCTATTGTTATGCCAATGGTGACGAGTCGAGAATACTTCCTGGGATTGCTTTAGATGCTGATCCACGCTTTCCTTTCTATCAAATTTCAGATGAACTGGAAAAGTTGTCTCCTGGAAACGGAGCAAATGTCAATAATTGTCTTCAATTGAAAACAAATTCTAGCGCTCAGCTTCAAGGTTATACATATGTCGATGTTCCTTCATTTCGAAGTGGTACTCAGTGTGCAGAAACGTTAACGCTAACCGACCATATTATTGATGTATCTGATCTGGTTTTGGTTTTTGTTGA
>JAAEPI010000774.1 GCA_024232835.1 Cytophagales bacterium | reverse complement strand
TAGAACATAGTCCTTCAAATGACAAGTTTGCTATCGATTTTAGACCAAATCGAATCTGTAGTACTCTAAGTAATCTCATAGCAAATAAAGCCTTAGGGCCTGATAAAATACATGGGAGGATCCTCAAAAATTGTTCTGTCCCTATTTCGACTGCACTGAGCATACTTTTCAATAAAAGCTACAATGCAGGTTACATTCCTTCTGAATGGAAATCTGCTCTCATTGTGCCTGTACATAAGAAAGGGTCCAAATCCGATGTGGAAAATTATCGCCCAATTTCTCTGACAAGCCTAGTAGTAAAGGTTATGGAGCGAATAGTTCGGGATGAACTTATGTTTAAGTGTAACCACTTGTTAGATCCTAGACAGCACGGATTTCTCCCTGGTAAATCGTGTTCGACTCAATTAGTTGAGTACTGTGATAGTCTGTCACTGTCCTTAAACAAGAACATTAGGGCAGATGCTATTTACTTCGATTTTGCTAAGGCTTTTGATTCTGTGAACCATGACCTCATTCTTAACAAGCTTAAGACAATTTATGGTATCAATGGTAAGCTCCTCAAATTCATAAAATGTTATCTCTCTGATCGTACACAATCGGTTCTTGTTAATGGTTCAGTTTCTTCTTCACTTCCTGTCATCTCAGGTGTCCCACAAGGGTCAATTATCGGCCCTAGCCTTTTTGTTCTTTTCATCAATGATATAGCCTCTGGCCTTTCTGACTGCACAGAAATCATGATGTATGCGGACGATACTAAAATCTGGAGGGAAATGCATTGTGAAGCGGATTTTAGGGCCCTTCAAAATGACATTGATTACCTTCTAGACTGGGCAGTTCGCAATAAGATGAAATTTCACCCCTCAAAGTGTAAGGTCCTGTCAATCTGCTCGAGTAAACCACCTTTAATTGATATCCTTCCTACTGTTCAATTCTTCTATTCTATGGGAGATTTTCTTATGGATTATGTAGATTCTGAAAAGGATCTAGGGATCCTAATGAATTCCAGTCTGAATTTTACTGAGCAGGCTGACTACCTGTACAATAAGACGAATCAAAAATTTGGAATGCTGTAACTTTGTTAATGACCCTACTAAAAGGAGAGCTCTGTATCTTACTCTTGTTCG
>JAAEPI010000773.1 GCA_024232835.1 Cytophagales bacterium | reverse complement strand
GGAGCTTGGACAGTAAATCATGCCAATAAAAAGGTGTTGAAGATCGCTTTACCTTCCAAAAGAAGAAACTGGATGGATGGCCTGTTTGCTCAAATTAGTAATTCAAGCCCTCCTTTTCAATATGCTAATGCATAATCCGGGTTCAATGCGATTCATGAAAAAATGAACCCCAATCTGGAGCTTTTGTTTGATTTAACACCAAAAACGGCCTTCGTTGTAAAAAGAACAGAGGCATTTAGAGAAGCATCTGCAAGTGCCGAGTATAATTCAGGGACCATAGATGGCAGTCGGCCAGATATATTTTATGTGCCAATTCCTGACGTGAAGGCTTATTATACATATTCAGACGAAGATTTGTTTCTTCATGAGGCATTACCAGGCCACCATTACCAAATCTCCTTGCAACAAAAAAATACCAATTTACCCTCTTTCAGAAAGCCGATTTGGTACAGTGAGTATGGCGAGGGATGGGCCTTGTATACTGAGTCGTTGGGTAAGGAATTGGGGCTTTATGAGGATCCTTATCAGTATTTCAGGATGCTGGGTACTGAGATGCATCGAGCCATACGACTTGTAGTGGATGCTGGCATGCATGCTAAGGGCTGGAGTCGTGAGGATGCAATCAATATTCTTTGGAGAATGAGGCTGAATCTGAGGCAAGCATTATTGCCGAAATTGAACGCTATATGGCTGGGCCAGATCAAGCGCTATCCTATAAGATTGGGCAACTCAAAATCTGTGAACTTCGATCCAGAGTAGAGACTGAATTAGGTGATCAATTTGACATCAAGGTGAACCACAATAAAGTACTTGAATCTGGATGTATTCCACTTGAATTATTGGAAAATAAGATTGACCAGTGGATTAAAGAGAGTGCTCTGCTGATACGAATTCATAACACTTTTAGCCCTTCAAAATCCCCAAATTATATTTTATCCTATTCGCAACATTGACAAATTATTCTCCTAAATTTGCGCTCCCATTCGAGTGAGTGGACTTTCAATGAGAATTGAAAGGAATTATAAACCTTTAAAACCTTGTAGTTATTTGACCCGGAACTACAATGAGATCGAGGGTCATTTTTTATTGTTATGGCAGAAGAAAAAAAAGAGGAACTTCAGGAAGAAGTAAAAGCTGAAGCTACCGAACAAAAAATTGAAGAAACAACAGAAGAGGCGCCTGTAGCGACGGAGGGAAATCCAACAGAAGCAGATGCACCTGTAGCAATCGTAGAAGTTGAAAAACTAGAGGAGGCGGCTGCTGAGACGGATGAGGCATCTGAGCCCGTTGCAGAAGCAGAAGAGCTAGCCGACGTAGACGCAGAAAAGTCGGCTTCTGAGGCTACACCAGAAACCATCATAATTTCTGAAGAAGTGCCTGAGATAAAGGCTCCTGTTGAATCCAAAGTGGTTGACGAAGATGAGACTTTAGAACTTCCTGAAATGGAAGAAGAAGAAATTGACTGGGATGGCACAAGAGATAGTGGATTCTCTCCTGAATATGGAGATGAGGAGCGTGCTGAGATGGACAAACTCTACACAGAAACGCTCAATGAGATCAATGAGAAAGAACTGATTGAAGGAACTGTTGTTGGTATTACAAATCAAGATGTAATCATAAACATCGGCTTTAAATCTGATGGATTGGTTGGGTTGACTGAATTCAGAGACATGCCTGAGCTGAAGGCAGGGGATACAGTTGAGGTCTACGTAGAAGAGCAAGAAAACGCGAAAGGTCAGTTGATCCTTTCAAGAAGAAAAGCAAAAATTGTTAAGGCTTGGGAGCTTATTCAGGGTGCGCTTGATGGTGACACAATCATCAATGGTATGGTGAAGCGACGAACCAAAGGTGGTTTGATCGTAGATGTACATGGTGTAGAAGCCTTCCTTCCCGGTTCACAAATTGATGTAAAGCCAATTCGAGATTTCGATATTTTCGTAGGTAAGGAAATGGAAGTCAAAGTTATCAAAATCAATTACTCTAATGATAACGTCGTTGTTTCTCATAAAGTCCTTATTGAGAAGGACCTTGAAAAGCAGAGAGCTGAAATTTTAAATAACCTTGAGAAAGGCCAGGTATTAGAAGGAGTGATAAAGAACATGACCAACTTCGGTGTGTTTATCGACTTAGGTGGTGTTGACGGTCTGCTTCACATTACAGATATTTCTTGGGGTAGAATCAACCACCCTGAAGATGCATTGAATCTTGATGAAAAGGTCAATGTGGTTGTGCTTGATTTTGATGATGATAAGAAGAGAATTTCTCTAGGCATGAAGCAATTAACTGCTCATCCATGGGATTCTTTGGATGCATCTATTTCTGAGGGCACTAGAGTGAAAGGTAAGATTGTGAATGTTGCCGATTACGGTGCTTTCCTTGAAATCATACCTGGAGTTGAAGGTTTAATACATGTTTCAGAGATGTCATGGTCTCAGCATTTGAGAAATCCATCAGATTTCATGAATGTAGGAGATGAACTTGAAGCAGTTGTTTTGACTATCGATAGAGAAGAAAGAAAAATGTCAGTCGGCATTAAGCAGTTGGGCGAAGATCCATGGACTAAACAAGATGTCTTGACCAAATATGCAGTTGGAGAAAAGCACTCTGGGACTGTACGTAACCTGACTAATTTCGGATTGTTTATCGAGTTGGAAGAAGGGATAGACGGGCTCGTGCATGTAAGTGATCTTTCTTGGACAAAGAAGATTAAGCATCCTTCAGAATTCGTAAAAGTGAATGAAGAACTCGAAGTAGTTGTGATGGAATTGGATGTCGAAAACAGACGTTTAGCATTAAGTCATAAACATCTGGAGGAGAATCCTTGGGAGACTTTCGAAAGCGTATTTGAAAGAGGATCTATCCACAAGTGCACGATCGTTTCAATGTCAGAAAAAGGTGCGGTTCTGGAATTGCCATATGGTATCGAGGGACATGCAACAGGCAAGAATCTCTTGAAAGAGGCTGGTGAAAGAGCTGGAGAAGGTGAAACGCTAGACTTTCGAGTGATGGATTTCTCTAAGGAGGAAAAGAGAATTCAGTTGTCGCATACGGCCACATGGAAAGAAGTGAGCGATACACCTAAGAAGAAGTCAAGCAAAAAAGGAAATACGCTTGACAAGATCAACAAAGAAGTTGAGAAGTCAACGCTAGGTGACCTAGATGCATTGAGTGCTTTGAAGCAAAAAATGGAAACTCCTGCTGCGAAAAAGGAAGAAAAGAAGGTGGAGAAAAAAGTAGAAGCAAAAGCTGAAAAAGTGGAGGCTAAGAAGGAGGAGAAGAAGGAAGAAAAAGTAGAGGCTAAGAAGGAAGAAAAGAAAGAGGAGAAGCCAAAAGCCAAGAAGGCACCTGCTGCAAAGGCGTCTGCCAAGAAGAAAGCTGAAGAGAAGCTAAAAGCTGAAAAGAAGCCTGCTGCTAAAAAGGCAACTAAGAAAGAGGATAAGGAGAAGAAGTAATTCTCCATTTACAATAGAATTATAAAATACCGAGAATCCTTCTCGGTATTTTTTTACTTTTGTGATCATCAAAAGGCGCTATGGCCGAGTGGCTAGGCAGAGGTCTGCAAAACCTTCTACAGCGGTTCGAATCCGCTTAGCGCCTCAATCATTTGAACCCTGACTATAATTGGTCAGGGTTTTTTGTTTTAATCGGACGAATGAAAATATCGGATCACGAGGGGTTGTGCGGCATGGTTGTGTGTATGAGTAATCGAAAAAGTTCGGTAGCTGCCGTCGGCAGCATGGCTACTTATTCTAAAAAAGTAAGGCAAAAAAGGGATTCTAACATAGAACGGAGCTATTCATTTAGCAGTGAAAAGCCGACAAATAAAACCGTCTAGGCTAATACAACAACTGGGAGTAAAATTGTTAAGAATCCTGAATGTCTTCTTGCGTATGAAAAGAACAAGAAAGAGTAATAACCTTTGACTTTTGACATTGGAACTTCAAATTCACTAGTTAGGTATTCTCCTAACCTTGTACTTAGGTCATGCGACATCCTTCTTATTTTTAACTTTACTATAAATTTTGAACCCACCCACCTAAAAGCACCCAGATCTATCACCATCAGGTCTTCATGATGGGATAATTCAATTTCTTTTTCAAAAGCCCTCTTTGAATGATTATCCAAAATATCGGATTTAATTGTATCCTTTCTCTCCTTAAAAAAAGCACCTCCAGCGTGGGTTGTATAGCTTTTTCCATTCAGTTAAAAATTCCTGATAGAATCGCCATCCAAAGTAGAAGGAAAAAACTGCGAGCACAATATATATATCCTTCATTTCTAAATTGGGAAATGAAATCCCCTGAAATGACACCTTGGAAATATCAGGCGGCCAGATTAATAGGAAATTGATTAAAATGAGAATTATCATTAAGTTCTTTCGGACGGATTTAAAATCAAAATCAGCCATAGTCAATACTTCTTTTTTGTGATGATCTTGAAGATTTTCTTTAAAACTTCCATAGTGTCTCTTGTTTCATTGTGTAGCCAACTTTGGTGAGCCAGTCGTGCTTTTTCTCACTCAGAGTCACCCGAAGGGGGACTCTGAGCTTGCTTTGTGATATGCTATAATGTTCTCTCCTTTTTTCATTTCTATTTTCCTATCTCTTTTTCCTTTTTTCTCAGAGCCCTCTTTCTTTCCCATTGCCCTTCCCAAACTAGCGAGTATGAGAGGGGTTAATCTCATCACAGTGATAGTCTAATCGAGACTTCTAAAATCCAATATCTAAATACTAGTGTCTATTTCCTTTTTACCCCTCATACCAAATTCTATAAATAGTCCCAGACAAATCATCAGAGAGTAACAATAAGCCATCTTTAGCAAAAATCAAATCTACTGGTCGTCCCCATGCTTCTTGAGAAGGCACGTCTAGCCAACCCTCAGCAAAGGTCTCCAAATCTTGTCCTTTGCCATTTTTTTCAGTAACCATCGCCACTTTATAGCCCACCTTCGATGATCGATTCCAAGAGCCGTGTTGGGCTACCAATATTTTATTTAAATACGAG
>JAAEPI010000772.1 GCA_024232835.1 Cytophagales bacterium | reverse complement strand
TTCTAAACACTTGTTGACTATTTGTAATGCCATAAATCATTTTTAATGCCATCACTCTGCATTTAGCCTGATTACCTCAGTGATGGGGAGCTCTGTTTTCTGACGTGAGCATGTCTTCTGTGCCCATCCACCTGTCCCCTCTCGGCGGTGGGTCATGTTTTCCAGTGACTAAGCATCCATGGGCTTGTTTTCATGCTGCCCTGACCACTGGCTCGCCAGTGTCATTTACTTCTGCATGGTCGATTGTAACCTTTATCCAAAGTACATACAGTGAGGTAAATAAGTATTTGAGCCCTTGCTGATTTTGCCGGTTTGCCCACTAATATAGACATTATCAGTCTATAAATGTAATGATAATATGTATTCTAACATGGAGAGACAGAATATCAAAACGAAATTCCAGAAAATAACTTTAAAGAATATATTTTAATTGATTTGTATTTAATTTAGGAAAATAAGTATTTGACCCCTCTAGCCAAAGAAGACAAAATACTTGGTGGCAAAGCCCTTGTTTTCTAGCAGAGAGATCCGATGTTTCTTTTAGTTGATGACAATGTTTGTGCATATATTGGAAAGGATTTTTGTCCACTTTTCTTTGCAGATTATCTCTAAAACATTAATAGTTTGTGGTTGTAGCTTGGCAAATGGGAGGTTCAGTTCCCTCCATAGAATTACTATAGGGTTAATGTTTGGAGACTGTCTAGGCCACTTCATGACTTTAATATGCTTCTTCTTGAGCCACTTCTTCGTTGCTTTGACTGTATGTTGCGTATTATTGTCATGTTGGGAGATC
>JAAEPI010000771.1 GCA_024232835.1 Cytophagales bacterium | reverse complement strand
TCTTTGATAATCAATTTGTTAAGTGTTTTTCAGCAGACCCTAACTAACCACGAATCAGCCAATGATCACTTTCCCCAATGCTAAGATCAATCTGGGGCTGCAAGTGTTAGCAAAAAGGGATGATGGCTATCATGAAATAGAAACGTGCCTCTACCCTATTGATCTTTGTGATGTACTGGAAATTGTTAAATCCGATCAATTTTCTTTTCAGTCCTCTGGTTTCGCAATTGATGGAGATTCCAATCTCGCTGTACAGGCGTACGACTTGCTGAATACTGATTTTCAAATCCCTTCGGTCTCCATTCATCTCCATAAAGTAATCCCGATGGGTGCTGGACTCGGAGGAGGATCATCCGATGCGGCCTTTACCTTGAAAATGCTAAATGAAATTTTCGAGCTAGAGTTGGATTCATTCCAGCTCAGGAATTACGCCGCAAAATTGGGAGCAGACTGTCCCTTCTTTATTGAAAACACACCAGCAATTGCGACTGGAACTGGAACTGATCTTGAACATATGGATTTGGACTTGAGCAGCTTTCGCATTGAGCTAAGGCATCCAGCTGCTCATATATCTACAGCCGAGGCTTATGCGATGATTACCCCATCAAAATCTGAGCATGGGCTCAAGGAAGTTCTGGATTTACCAAAATCGGAATGGCAGGGAGCTTTGAAAAATGACTTTGAAGAGCCCATCTTGGATCGATATCCTGAAATTTTACAAGCTAAGAATGAATTTATTAACGAAGGAGCAATTTACGCAGCGATGACTGGGTCGGGGGCAAGTGTGTTTGGGATGTTTTTGATCTCAAGTCAAACCAGATAGACAAATGGACTACCCAGTTCTAGGTATTTTCATTCGCAAATGATAAAATTCATGGGTTGTTTGGTGAATTTTTATTAGGATTGCGAACGATTTTTTGCTAATCACAAAAAAAGACCTTGGACGGGTTCTCTTCTTTTTTGAAGGTATAAAAATGCTCACTTGAGATCTCACTATGTCAATTGAGCATTGAATATGACAGGGTCGCATGAAGAACCAATGAAGACATATGAAAACCCCGTGATGAGGATTCACTCATCTAAAGGAAAACATCGCTATCTGAAACAATCATCCAACTCTAGTCTGTTCACAGATTATCCAAATAACGAGACTTTGAAATTTGCCACGGCGACTTTCTACCTCGGTACTTCCTTACGTGCTGAGACAGACTTGAAAAGCGATGTAGGAAGATTGCTATTCAAGTTTCAATTCTCAAAAGATCAAACGGCTTTTGTGGGTAGTGAAGCCGCTCCAGTACTTATGGGCATGAACTAATTCACCCTCATCAATCATAACACTGCAATTACTAATTTAAACAAAATCCAATGAAACGATTCATCCTCATTTTAACAATAGTCCTGACCCTATCGGGAATTGCACAAGCCCAGGACTGTGTGAATATCCCTCAAAGCCAAAGCTGGAAAGGAGAAACTACCCAAGGCATGGGAGACATGTACGGAAACAATAATTCTATCACCGTATCTCGAACTGCCGAAAACACCTATCGAGTTTCTGATGTGTCAGGAGGGTTCTTGGTGGAGATGGGAACTTCAGCAGCTTCCGTTGTGCTGACATTTGGATGCAATAATCAACTGAGCTCGACAAGCGTAGAAACCACATATGGCACCCTTCAAATAGCATCAGGAAGTTTCGATGCTTCAAACAACAAGCTCACCATCAACTGGTCTATTCCTTTTCAGGGATTGAGCGAGACCACTCTGATCCAACCTAACTAATGCTAACCATGAGACGAATATTCTTACTTCTTTCTTTTTTACTGATTATATCAAAAATTACAGCAGAAGTTCCTGTTGCAGTCATCATTAGTGGAGCATCACCTGTCAATGTCGGGGAGACAAAAAACTATGCCGCATATTCAAGTACGACAATATTTGCTCCCGCGTGGACGGTAACAGGAGGTACTATTGTCAACACAGGATACGATGCTGCTGAGATGACCTACTGGGCGAACATTCAATGGGATGTCGTAGGCAACCAGACGGTAAACCTTAAAAGTAAATGGTTAGTTGTTGGTAGTAAGGCTGTAACGGTCAACGATCCTATAGATCCACCCACAGCCAATAATGAAAGCAATAAAACTACGAATTCATTTCGCGCCAATTGGAGTAATGTCTCAGGTGCGTCTTCGTATCGGCTAGATGTTTCTGTGTCAAGTGGATTTGGTAGCTATGTAAGCGGGTATCAGGACTTGTCGGTAACTGGGACAAACAAAACGGTTAGTGGTTTGGCTGTTGGAAAGAATTATTATTATCGAGTACGCGCAGTTGGCTCAAGTACCTCTGTGAATTCTAATACAATCACTGCCAACACCACAATTTCTGCACCCACGGCCAATCAAGAAAGCAGTAAAACCACCTCTTCATTTAAAGCCAATTGGGGGAGTGTATCTGGGGCGGTATCCTACCGTTTGGATGTTTCTAAATTTAGTAATTTCCAAAGCTTTGAATCTGGTTACAATAATTTGACAGTGACCGGAACAAACAAAACCGTGAGTGGTTTAGGATCTGGTAAAATATATTACTATCGAGTACGGGCAAGAGGGTCAAATATCACTTCAGGAAATTCAGGAATCATTACCGCTAACACAACTTTCCAAATACCAACAGTTAATTCGACAAGCAGTATAACCAATGATTCTTTTCAGGCCAACTGGACGACTAGTCCCTTAGTGGCTTGTCGTTTGGATGTTTCTGAAGTAAGTAATTTCTCCAGCTATGTTTCGGGCTATCAAGACATTTTGGTCTCAGGCGGTACAGGTACAATGCAGCAGACAATAAACGGATTGGTT
>JAAEPI010000770.1 GCA_024232835.1 Cytophagales bacterium | reverse complement strand
TTCTTCGATTCGCCAAAATTTTCCTTCTGAATCCTCATTGTCCCAATTGAATCTTGTGCTGATTACCTGTTCTTCTAGGGCGATACACATTGCTTTCTCAATAGTTCTTGGGTGATGTATGCCGAAGACCTTTGATTTTGGAATTTCTCCTCTCGCATCCCATCCAGAATAGTAGACATTCCATTCAGGCTTTGGTTTTTCATTTAATTTTACTAAGACAAAATCACTTCCTTCATTATCACAGGCTTCCGGGTCTCTGTCATCTCTCGCACAAAGTGTGGCTCCGAATTGGAATCGCTCCAACTTCCCCCCGTTCCTAATCCCCGGTTCTGGGGATTCGTAATTCCAATAAATTACCATAGAACTGACGTTGTCCTCAGTAATACGGCAATGATTAGCGCTTAGAAAATAAGGTTTAAAATCACTGTCGGTGTTGTTGAGAAGTACTCCCGAACCTACATAAATTCCCTCAACATGGTACCATGCTACCGAGCGAGCTTGAGCGCGCCATTTATGACCTTCACGTGGGGCATTAATTCCGCAGACTGTAGATGTATTATGGTATGCACAGTTAATACTCCCGATTTCAAATGAGATTTGATCATTGCTAATTTCTTTCGGTATAAATAGTTTAACGTATAATATTTCCCCTTCAACGATAGGGGTCCAAAATTCGCCTTTTACAGTTCTATGTTTGTTCGTGAAAGGCCCTTTAGACGGAACTCCATTCTTATCAAAGAGAAATAGCTTAACTTTTTCAGGAAGTTCGTACTTAGTAATTCCAAGGTTTATACTTTTTGCATCATCAGCCTGGATTATAAGAGTCATGAGGCGGTTAGGTCCAAGTTCTTTCTCGGACCACCTGTTGTCAAGGGGCAAACAGACTTTTCGCTTCACTGCGAATTTCCAAGGGCACGCTTTCTCTATTTGGGGAGCAGGGACTTCAAATACTTGTACAACATCTGTCTCTTCAGGGTTGTCAGAGTATAAGCTGACTTTGCCATTGTCGATACTTAAACTTGAAAAAATAAAAATATAGAAAAAAATCAGGACAAAAAACTCACTCCCTTTTACATTGTTTACGTTCATGGTTCCAAACCTCCCTTTAAAATTTGCTTCTCGTTATTCTCTTTGAAATGAATGTAACTCTCTTACAGTCTGAATT
>JAAEPI010000769.1 GCA_024232835.1 Cytophagales bacterium | reverse complement strand
CCAACAAAATATTCGATCCTTTCTTCACCACCAAACCAGCTGGAGAAGGCACAGGCTTGGGTTTGGGCATTGTAAAGAAGATCATTGACAAGCACGAAGGAACTATTGATTTTGAAAGCACAAAAGGCGTAGGAACTGAATTCATAATCACTTTACCTGCGTGATTAATGAAAAAAAACAAATTTGAAAGCAATTGATATTAAAAAAAAATGAAAAAAGTTATTCTTTGCGTCGACGATGAAAAAATAATTCTGAGCAGTTTGAAATTGCAATTAAAGAAAAATTTTGGTAGTGAATTCAATTATGAGTTTGCCGAAAATGCTCTGGAAGCAATGGACTTACTAGATGAGTTAATTTATGATGGTACAAGGGTGATACTCATTGTTTCTGATTGGTTGATGCCCTCCATGAAAGGGGATGAATTTTTGGTTAATGTTCATAAGAAATATCCAAAAATTGTAAAAATAATGCTGACAGGACAGGCCGACAAAATAGCAGTTAGCAATGCAGAGACCAACGCTAATCTGTATACATGTATTCGAAAGCCATGGTTGGAGGAAGTTTTAATTGATACGATCAAATTGGGTTTGAAACCAAAAAAAATAAACACGTAATCAAAATAAAAATGGAAGAAGAAATTAATTTCAAATATAAATCATGAGTAAGCCAGTAATTCTTTGTGTTGACGATGACGCTACTGTTCTGAGTAGTTTAAATACTCAAATAAAACACTTCTTCGGGTCAGAATTTAGAATAGAAATGGCCGAGAACGGGAGGGAAGCTCTGGTCATCGTAAAAAACTTAGTCAATAATGGAATAGACCTACCAGTTGTAGTTTCGGACCAAATTATGCCTGGCATGAAGGGAGATGCACTTTTGAGTGACATATACAAAGTATCAAATAAGACACTGAATATCATGCTGACCGGGCAAGCGGATATTAAAGCAGTTGGAAATGCTGTCAACAATGCAAAGCTCTTCAGATATATAAAAAAACCCTGGAACGGCAATGACCTGAATCAAACAGTCAAGGAAGCGATTAGGAGCTACTTCCTGAATAAAAATAATGAAGCTCAAAAACAAAAAGTTAAAAAGCTAGTAACTCAATTGGAAGAGCATAATGATGTACTCGAAGAAAGGGTTAATGAAAGAACAAAAGAGATTGAGAAGCAAAAAAACGAATTGGAGAATACGTTGAAAGAATTGAAAAAAGCCCAATCTCTCTTAATACATTCTGAGAAAATGGCACCTATTGGAGTTTTGGCCAGTGATGTCGCTCATGAAACTTAAATTCAATTAATAAATAATCCTCTTGACCAGATTAATGGTGGGAAAGAATTAATACGGAGATATGTTAATGAAAATGTCGCAAAACACTCGGTTGAACTTTTCCCCCTCATAGAATTGATTGAAAACGGCATAGTCAAAGCATCAAGCGTTGTGAGGGTACTGAATCAATTTACCGTCAAAAGCAAAAACAAACCTGAACGGATTGAGATTGACTCAGTAATTGACAATTGTCTTTTTGTTTTGCATCATTGGCACTTAACAGAAAAGGTTGATATTATAAAAAAAATACTGACCTGTCATATAATTTAGCAGGAAATCAAGGGGATTTGCATCAGGCTATGCTCGAAATTCTCTCCAATGCATTTCAGGCAATTGATAAGAATGGTAGCATTTTGATAACAACGGATGTTAACAAAAAACAATTTAAAAATTATAGTTACAAATACTGGTAAAGGAATATAAAAGGATCACATAAATATTATTACTGATCCTTTACTACAAAATATCCAGGAAAAGGAACAACAGTTGAAGTTCCTCTTCGGAATCACTAAACTAGAACTTTCTGTTTTGCGAAATCCTTGGAAACTCGGGCAATTCTAGCGAAAAAAGGTACGGATGATTACCACTAAAGTATGCATACTTGCTTACTCATTATGGTGTCCAACTAGTATCTAAACAGTGATGAGAAAAGACCATTCACAACAGGCTGAATACCAATCAAACGCTTAAGCGCACGAGCAAGACCAAGCTGTTTCGATTTCTGATTTCGAAGATCAACATCAGATACAAAAACTGCTCTTAATATTGGAACAAAGGATGATCTACTTCGATCTCCAAACCGGTATAGAAATAGTCACCTCGGTTCCTTCGTTCGACTCAGACAAAACTTCCATTTTGGCATTGTGCTCCTCGATGATAGAATACGTAATAAAAAGGCCAAGTCCAGTACCACCTTCATGCCCTTTGGTTGTAAAAAATGGCTCATTTATATGCTTCATATTTTCTTGAGAAATCCCTACCCCAGTGTCTTTTACATTTACTACAACATTTCCATTGTTCACTTTGGTAGTAACCGTGATGGTTCCATCCTTTTCAATAGCATCTGCAGCATTCGAAAGAACGCTCATTATCGCTTGATGTAACTTCCCCTCATCGCCCAAAACCATTACCGATTTTTTTGTTAATTCTTTAACCACGGCGGATTTATACTTGATTTCAAAATTCAACAGGACAAGGCAATTTTCAATGATATCATGGATATCACATTTTTCATCCATGTCCACTTTCTCCTTGCTAAAATGACTCAGGCTTTTTACAACACTGGATGCCCGATTAACTCCGTCGCTAATTATATCAAAATATGGTTCTAGTGATTCAATAGAACCTTTATTGTCTTTTTCTATTTTCCTAAACAACGTTAGTGTTCCGTTTTTAATGAAGTTGAGTGGGTTATTAATTTCGTGACCCAGACCAGCTGCGAGCATTCCCAGAGAGGCCATTTTTTCGGATTGCAGTAGTAGTTCATGTGTGCGTTTTACTTCCTCATTGCTTTCTCTTAAAACACGATAAGCCTTGTAATTCTTTTTAAAAACTACAATGAGAATAATGATCAGAGGAATTACACCAAATAGAATATACATATAAAGTCTGTTCGTTATTCCCTTGCTGTGTAGTTCTGTGTTTTGCTGAGCTAATTTTTCCCGATCTCGCTCTTCCTTGATCTTAACTGGTATCAGTGACAAATTGCGAACAGCCACTTCTTGAAAAAGTGAATCACGTAGTTTGATATATTCCATTAAGTACTGAATGCTTCTTTCTTCTGCATTATTCTTCTGATGAATCACAGAATACAATTTCAAGTTTTCCAACAACTGATGACCCAATTTCAATCCGTTTGCAATTTCGTGGCTACTATTAAGGACAGCTAACGATTCTTTTACTTTCCCTTGATCGCACAATAATTTTGACAAAAAAGAATATCCTTCTGCAATGCCTCTTTTGTCTCCAATGCTCTTGCTAGCTTCTAGTGATTGCTGATAAAAATAGAATGCTGAATCATAGTCACCTTGCATATGCACCACCTGGCCAATTCTTCTCAATGAAACTGAGCCATAATTGACGTTATCGATCTTTTTCGCCAATACTAATGCCTCTTCGAAATAGTCACGGGCGATATCCAACTCACTGGTATTTATATGCGAAATTCCAAGATCATTTTGGGTATAAATCTGCAATGATCGGTTAGCAGACTTCACTGCTATTTCGTAAGCTTCCAAAAAATAGCTCCTCGCCAAATCGTGTTCACCCAATATCTCAAATACCAATCCCATGTTATTCACATTTGCAGCCTGATGCACATCACCAATCCTCTTTTTTATTTCTCTTGACCTAATAAAGTACTCAAGCGCCGTTTGGTAATTGGCCAAATTATATTGGAGAACTCCAACATTGTTGTATCCCTGGCTAATAAGTAAGGAATCAGAAATTTTCAATGCAATATCCAAACCCCTTGTCATGTAATCCAGAGATTCTTCGTGGTTGCCTTGATAATACTTAATCGCCCCGATACATCGTAGCGATATTGATATATTGGCTGAGTCACCAAGAGCCTCGGAAATTTTCAGCGCTTCCTGACTATATGCCATGGCTTGCTTTGGGTAATTATGCCATGTACTCCTACTTAATTCTGTTAATATCTTTACCTTTTCGGCACCCTCAGAATTAGACAAAATTACTCGCAGGCTATCATTTGCTTGTCCGAAAGAGCTATAGACAAGAGAGGATACCAAAGCTATTTGAATAAAAAATCTCTTCATTAGCAGTAAGCCGAATTTTCAATATACTAAGAATTCAACACATAGTTTGCAACGTGGCTAGCCAGCATCATTTTCCACTTGTAGATTAAAATAGATTCAGCTACTTGATTTCTTTCTGGATTTCCTTTGCGACAGCTTGCACTTCATCCAATACTCGCAAAAGATTACCGCCCCATATCATTCCAATCTCCTCTTCGGTATACCCTCGTTTGACCAGCTCATGAGTAACATTAAAGGTCTCTGATGCATCGTTCCAACCAAGAATCCCACCTCCTCCATCAAAGTCCGAACTGATGCCTACATGCCTAACTCCAATCTTTTGAACCAAATAATCAATGTGATCTACAAAATCAGAAACATTAACCGGGAATGCAACGGGGTTAACTTCTGATTCTACAATTGGCTTGGCTTTGAGTTTGATCTCAGAGTATTTTTTATAATATGCCTCTTTCTCGGACGGTTCCATTTCTCCAACATCATCCCAAGTCCTCACTTTAAAATTATCCTCCACTCCTACTCTTTCCATTACTGCATTAACTAAAGCCTCATAACGGCGGTGCTTTTCTGAATTGATATAACTATTGAGTGCCACGGTTTGAATTACCCCTCCATTTTCTTTTAGCATCATTAGTTGCTCATCGTCCATATTTCTACTCACATCATTCATAGCTCGAGCAGCAGAATGAGAAGCAATCACGGGTGCTTTGGACAATCGCATCATCTCTATATTGGCCACCTTTGATGGATGTGAAAGATCAATCATAATACCCCATTTGTTCATTTCGGCTATTACCTCACGACCCAAATCACTCAAACCATTATGCATCCAAACACTATCTTTCTCACCAGTATTGGAATCACTCAACTGACTGTGTCCATTATGAGCCAGAGACATATATCGTCCACCACGATCATAGAATTCCTTAACTCTGGAAATGTCCAATCCAACAGGATAGCCGTTCTCAATCCCGATCATGGCCACTTTCTTACCTGCACTGCTAATCCTTCGTACATCGTCTGAAGTTAGGGCTAATTCAATCTTGTTAGGAGCAAATTCTTCACACAGCCTGTGAATTGCATCAAATTTATCTATCGCATTTTTATAGGCCCTTGCATAGCCTTCATCTGCCAAATTGCCCTGGCCTGTGTAAACAATAAACCATGCCACATCCAGGCCGCCTTCTTCCATTTTTGGAATATTAACTTGTGAAGTAAGCTCTTGGGTATAATTCATTTCTGTAGTGAAATTCTTTGTGTCAATGTCGTCATGAGTGTCCAGGGTGATCACCCGCTTATGAATACCTTTTGCATGTTCAATCAATTCTTCAGCCGACATTTCGTCTATTGTTTTTTCCATGACTTGTTTTTTAGGGCTATCACAGGATGCTATTATGAAAATTAAACTTGCAACTAGGTAGGTAAGACGGTTCATGTTTTTAGGTTATTAAATTAAGTGCATAAACATACATGATTTTCAGGTTAGATATGAACCAATAAAGTAGGTAAAGAGTCTTGTTATCCATTTCACTCCTATTTAATCCAACAATGTCTTTGTCTTCGTTGTATATTTGCATGAATTCACGTGACATAAATTTAGTAAGATGCCTCAAATACTTTCACATTCTTTTCATATCCCTGTCATGGGAATTGGATACACGCTTGATACACCTATCAAAATTGCAAAATATGGCGTCTCTTCAGCAATTTCTCTGGCACAAGATGATGTTATCGAAAGGGCTCGTAAATATTATTGCGAGAAATACGGCTATGACTTTGAGGCTATCACAGTTAAAGAATTTGAGTTTAGAAGCAAACGAATTACTGCATATCTAAACCTGGTCAACAAGATTGTCAACAAGGAATTTGAACAGTTAAAAAATGATCCTCAGGAACTAGAAAAGTACTTCAGTTTGCTGCCTGAGTCAGAGGACTTAACTCTTGATGAAATGAAAGAGAAAATTGACCCTTTGAAACCTGGTTCGATTGATGTCAATATCATGACTAAGCTTGATCGAGAGGTTCCGGAATCGCAAGACTCTTTAACAGAGGCGTGTTCAGCATTCAAGGGATATGCTGAAAGTGATGTAGAGTCTTCTATCGTCTTGTCTGCTGGGATGAATCCAAGATTGTTCACCTACATGCAAGATTTTAAGGACATGTTTCCTGATGAAAATGGTAACATCAAGAAGCAAATAATTGTAAAAGTCAGTGATTATAGATCTGCATTAATACAAGGTAAAATACTAGCAAAAAAAGGGCTTTGGATTTCTGAATACAGAATTGAATCAGGACTTAATTGTGGTGGACATGCATTCGCCACGGAAGGTCACCTTATGGGACCGATTCTTGAAGAATTCAAGACGAACCGAGAGGCTAGGAGTGAGGAACAATTTGCAATATGCAAGGAAGTATGGCTTGAGAAAGGATTGACTGTTAAGAATGATTCAACCCAAAGAATAACTGTTCAAGGTGGGCTTGGCACATCTAATGAGCGATCATTTCTAGAAGAACATTATAACGTTGACAGTACTGGATGGGGAAGCCCTTTCCTGCTGGTACCAGAAGCAACATCGATAGATAATGAGACTTTGATCGAACTATCAAAAGCCGGAGAAGATGAGATCATCACCAGCGATATTTCTCCACTTGGAATTAAATTCACAACGATTAAAGGCAACTCTGGTGAACGTATAAAGGAGCAACGCATTGCAGACGGGAAACCTGGTAGTCCTTGTTTCAAAAAACATTTGGCATTGATAAAAGATGAGGATGGGAAAATAGACTGTACTGCCTCAAGAGCATATCAGAAGAAAAAAATTAAGCAATTGGATGCAGAAGAATTGTCTAGTGAAGAGTACAAAGTGAAGTACGATAGAATCACTGAGAAAGAATGCATTTGTGATGGCCTGGCAGTTTCTTTTCTAAGGAAATTCAATCTTGTCGACAACTTTACAAACCCTGGTGTGTCTGTTTGTCCAGGGCCAAATCTTGCCTATTTCAACAAAACCTATTCCTTCAAGGAGATGGTGGATCACATTTATGGAAAAATAAATATCATTGACGTACCACGTCCAAATGTCTTTCTTAAAGAGCTGAATCTTTATGTACAGCACTTGCAAGAAAAAATAGAGAAGGTACAGCTTCCACTTTCCAAAAAAGCTAAAAAAGGTCTGGTTAACTTTAAGGAAAACCTTGAAAGGGGAATAGGGTATTATAAAGAACTCACTGATTACATGAATGCAGAAACCGAAGCATTCAAGAAAAATTTCAATCAGGAACTGGAAAAGTACCTTGCAGTGATCAGCGAGTTAGAATTAGCACCAGTGGAGGAAATCAGGAATTAAGAATTACGTCTTATTAGAATCAAGAATCTTGACAATGATGTGGTAAATGGACTCATAAACTATCAATGCAGGGTTTGCACTTCCTTCCGTTTTGTTGGGTCAATTAGCTTCGATATTTCCTTGATTTCCTTTGGCCCAACTCCGCAGCAGCCACCTATTAAATCTGCACCAAGGTCAAGCCATTCAAGTATGCGTTTGCTGCTAAAGTTATTCTCTTCTTCTCCAATCCATGTTTTGCTTTCTGGATCATAGTCAGCACCCATATTAGGATAAACTACAATCCGCTTGTCTAGTCCACAAGCCATAATTCTCTTGATTAATCCAGATATGTGATTAGGATGTGTACAATTTACACCCATGGCGAAAACGTTGTGATGATTCGAAAAGAGTTCAATACAATCAACTATTGGAGTTCCATCATTAATGCACTCTTCATCTTTACAAGAAAATGTAACCCACGCTTTGGTTTGAGTATAACTGAGAATTTCTGCAAGAACCCGTGCTTCTTGAAAGCTAGGAATCGTTTCACAAGCCAAAACATCAATTGAAGAAACATCCAACAAATCAATTCGAGCAGTATGAAACTCCATCAACTGTGGGTAGTTAATATCATATTTCCCATCGTATTCTGATCCATCTCCTAGGAAAGCCCCGTAGGGTCCGATGCTTGCAGCTATCAGAGGCCGTATGGAGTTAGGATGAGATTTCATGAATCGTTCGATAGCAATCTGAGCCAGCTCAACTGACTTTAAAAGCAAGGATGTTGTTTCTTCTTTATTAATCCCTAATGTTTGAAAACCGGCAAAACTCAACTGATAACTAGAGGTAATTATACATTGTGCTCCAGCTTCCAGATAAGCATAGTGTGCATTGATGATTTCCTCTTGATCCGTAATTAGCAACTTAGATGTCCATAAAGAATGTTTCAGGTCGCATCCCTGGCTTTTCAGCTGATTCGAAAGTCCACCATCTAGTACAACGGGATATTTAAAAAGCGTATCTACAGACGTCCTGTTCATCTAATAAAGATAAGTCGCTTGACAGAGTTATCTTATCTTTTGATAATGATTGTTATGGGTTTCTAGGCAGACCCTAGATAAGCGTTTTCTTAAAACACTTGGGTAGACTGAATCAAATACCTCGGAGCAGGCCTGTCTGGCCGACAAAGGCAGGCTCACGAAGTATGAATTTGGAAAATATATCTTCATTCGATGCAAGCATCGAGGAATAGTACCCACTGGTGAAATTTAATTACTTTTGCTGGATAGTTTTAAGATACTATCATGACTAAAGCCCAAACGATAAAACAATTCAACACATTAATCAAATTGTTAGATAAGGTCTCAGACGGAACAGGACATATTGGGATTGCTCTGCAGGCTTCCGCTTATATCAAAGATTATCTAACATCAACCAATCCCGATGCAGCCGATCAGCTTTACAATGACCCCTTCTATTCCTACTTTCAGAATGCTACAAACGACCTGCATTCACCATACCCCATTCAAAAAATGGCTATGCTAAATGTCCTTGAAGGATACAAGAGATATCTCGGCTCGTAAATCCAAAAAATCTGTGGTAGCAACTGATTTCTAAAATTGATCTGATAGAATTTGATTCTCTTGCCATTGATCGTATTTGGGCTTATTGCAGTTTTTCTTATCAAGCCTGAGATTGCCATTGGTGTTATCATTCTGGCAGCCTGTCCAGGTGGCTCAACCTCCAATCTCATAACCACTGGCGAAGGGAGATACCGCCCTTTCAGTGAGCCTTACAGCAGTATGTGGTCTTTTGCTGACCGTATGCAGCAACCCGTTCGAAATGCTTCTGCCGTGGTGTTTATTCTCGTACTCGCCGGGATGATTTCTCACAGCCCTCTATTATCAATTTTCGGATTCAGAAGTTCCTATTTTTATATGTTCGTAAGAACATTCACTCCATCTACTCCTCTATTTTCAACAACTCCGACTGATCCAGCATTGGCCTTAACGTAGGCGATCAAATCATCTTGATTATTAAAAAATTTAGGTTCCGCTATTTTCCCCTGAAATACCTGTGTTAGATAATATTTGTTCAATTGCTCCCCAGTTAAGTTGAATAGCTTTTTTGCCATTCTTTCACCAATCTTGGTCGATGGATTCATCAATGCCAACTCAACTTTAGTTCTATCGGTCCACCTCGTTCTCTTGGCATAAATGGTCGCGCGCGCAATACTGGCACTCATAGTTAATCCCTCATAATTTGCTGAATTGGTTATTAGAATCCTTTGCAAACCGGATTTAAAAGAGGTTTTACATTATTGCATATAGCTAATTGTATAAGTATCTTTAAATAGACAATGTGAGCGTATGAGTCAGTTATCTTTTGCGATATGGAATTGAGGATCAACCGATCAAAAAAGACACGAAGTGAAATTCAGTTAGATAAGGTCAATAAGATTGTGGATTGCAAAAGGAGGAAAAGCTCTTGTCTGTTACAGACAGGACAGGGCAGCAGGGTGGACGAAAGCCAATACCAGTATTGGTAAAAGCAAAGATGTTGTTTGTTCAATACCTGTACAACCTTTCTGATCCTGAATTAGAAGACCCGATTTATGATCGGTTGTCTTTTCAGCGTTTTGTGGGCGTAGATTTTCCCAACAAATTCCTGACTTCACCACCCTGTGGCGTTTCAAGGAACGAATAGTGGTGTTAAATCTGATGGATGCTTTATTTAACCTGATACTTAGTACATT